>JBHLNC010000029.1:0-7681 GCA_048937435.1 Promethearchaeota archaeon
GAAAACAATTGGCGAAAAGCTAGATCTGTAATGATGAGTCCAAGAAGTGTACAATAACCCCTTCTAGAATATTTATGAAATGAAGCAAATCAGGCAGGAATGAACACGTAGGAATCAAGGCCAAAGGATTTCTTAATCTCAATTTTAATTGGCGTGCCAATTTTGAGGTCTTCGTATTTCGCTTTCTCAACTCGAGCAACGACAAGAATTCCTTCATCAAGTTTCCCAACGGCGAGTATGTAGGGTAACAATTCCTTGTATGCAGGAGGGGCCGCGCCGACATGGGTTTTTGCGTAGATTTCACCTGTACCCTTCAGTTTAATCCATTCTGCGGCTTTGTCACCGCAGTTTGGGCAGGTTGATTTTGGAGGCCATAGTAGTCCACATTTGGGGCATTTGGTTGTGGTGAATTTGTTTTGTGCGAGGTTGTGCCAGAATTGTTTGATTTGAGTTTGAGGATAGACAAGAGTATAGGGCAAATCCGTGGGTTGTTCGGTCATTTTAGTTCTGCCTCCGGAGAATATGGACGACGTGATGTGTTGCGAAACCACTTAGGTTCTGTGTGATACCTGTTGTTGCACCATCAACTTGGCGAGGTCCGCCTTCACCACGGAGTTGTTCTGTGACTTCAGCGATTTGGGCAACACCGGTGGCACCTACCGGATGTCCTTTCGATTTGAGACCTCCGGAAGGATTGACAGGGATTCGTCCTCCGATTTCTGTATCCCCACTATCAACGAGTTTCGGTCCCTCACCCTTTTTACAGAGTCCCAAGTCCTCATATTCAATTAACTCGGCGATGGTGAAACAGTCGTGGGTTTCAGCGAGATCCATATCTTTAGGTTTGAGTTTTGCCATGGAATAAGCATTATTCGCGGCATTTACTAATGCCCGCCAAGTTGTAAGGCTTTGCATATTTGAGCAGTTGAAGGATGGTTCCATGAACTGTCCTGAACCTATCACATCAACTGGAGTGTCATTGTACTTTCTAGCCTCTTTGGTGGGGACAAGGATTGCAGCGGCGGAACCATCTGAGATTGGACTACAGTCGAAGAGATTCAGAGGGTGAGCAATCATAGGTGATTCAAGGACAGTTTCAATGGTGATTTCTTTTCGAAATTGGGCAATGGGATTTTTGCTGCCGTTCTTATGATTCTTCACGGCAATTTTCGCGAGCTGTTCTTGGGTCACGCCATACTCATGCATATATCGTGATGCAATGAGAGCAAATCCTGAGGGAGGAATCATACCATGAAAACTTTCCCAGGTCAGGTCTTCAACTAAGCATAGATTGCGCATGGCTTCAGGGGAAGGCACATTACACATTTTTTCAACGCCAGAAACCAAAGCAGAGTCAGCTTGTCCTGATGAAATGGCAAAGAAGGCATTGCGAAACGCAGCGCCACCACTTGCACAGGCCATTTCTACTCGAGAAGTTACCTTAGGCGACATTCCCAGAAACTCAGCAGCAAGATTTGCGGGATGAGCTTGTTCAGTGAATCGTTCTGATTGGGCATTGGCAACATACAATGCTTCAATATCTTTGGGTTCTAGCCCCTTTGTGTCTTCGAAGGCATGTTCTGCTGATTCTACAATGAGTTCACCCAAAGAGACGTCATTACGCTTACCCCATTGGGTGAGCCCAACTCCAACAACAGATACAGGTCTCATTCTAATTCACCATTCAATCGGGAATATGCGACTCACCATCATTGTACGGTGCAGTCTTTTAAGTGCATTCAACAGGCTATTTCATCTAGAAGTTATTTTGAATCACGAATTGAATCAAAGGCCTCAGGATTTTCTACTGAAGACAAGTCACCAACGGCTTGCCCAAGATAGACTCGTTTGATTAATCGTCGAACAATTTTACCGGATCGGGTTTTGGGTAGAGCGGAGACAAATCGCACCTCTTCAGGGAGGAAGGGTTTACCCATTTTTTTACCAATAAATTGTCTTAATTCCTCCCGAAGATCCTCACTGATTTCGAACCCAGATTTGAGAACAACATAGGCAATGATTCCAGTCCCTTTGATTTCATGGGGAACTCCAATTGCAGCGACTTCGGAAACCGCTTTATGACTAATTAGGGCTGTTTCGATTTCTGAGGGTCCAACGCGTTGACTTGATACCTTGATGACATCATCAGCTCGTCCCAATAGAAACCAGAATCCATCTTCATCCACTTGAGCGAGATCTCCATGCCACCAGATTCCTGGAAAAGTCGACCAATAAGTTTCGATATAACGTTCTGGTGCATTCCAGAAGCCTCTTGTCATTGAAGGAGCGGGCTTCCGACAAATGAGTGTACCAATATCTCCTCGAACGCTCTTTCCTGTATCATCTACACAATCTATATCCATCCCTAACCCAGGACCGCGGAGTGTTCGGGGCTTGAGGTCATTGATTGGCATGGGACTTAAGAAACAACCAAAAATCTCGGTTCCTCCAGACAAGTTGATAATGGGAAGCTTCCCTCTCCCAACCGTGTTGAAATACCAAAGCCAACTGGTGTCATCCCATGGTTCACCGGTCGATCCCAAAATCCGCAGAGTACTCATCTCATGTTTGTTAACCCATTCATCCCCTAGCCTAATGAGATATCGAATGGCTGTGGGTGAAATACCGAAAGCTGTTACTTTGTACGTATCTATAATCTTCCATAACTGGTCGGGCTTAGGGTAATCGATTGCACCTTCGTAGATGAGATGAGCTGCGCCTTGATGTTGTGCTCCAACGATTTGCCAAGGTCCCATCATCCACCCGAGGTCACTCAACCAGAACAAAGTATCACTTTCTTTGACATCACAATAATATGTGACTTCTTTTGCAGCTTGAGCCAAAGCCCCTGCATGAGAATGAACAGTGCCCTTTGGTTTCCCAGTTGTTCCCGAGCTGTATAACACCATTGCGGGGTCTTCAGAACTCATTTGAGTAGTTGGTGCAGAATGATTCATCCCTTCAATGGTATCATGCCACCATAGATCCACACCCTTATTCCAGGTAATTTTGAGACCTAGCCGGCTGAATACAATCATATGTTTGATTGATTTAACGCCATCAATACTTGAATCAGCATTCTTTTTTAGCGGAACTTGTTTTCCTCTTCGAGTAGAGCCATCTGCAGTAAAGAGAATTTTCGCACCGACATCTTGAATCCGCATTTTCACTGCATCTGGACTAAACCCTGAAAAAATGGGAACACCAATAGCACCAATTTTATAGCTTGCAAGTAAGGCCATTACTGTTTCGGGCACCATAGGCATATAGATTGCACAGGGATCACCCTTCCCAATCCCTAATTCCTTTAGAGCATTTGCCAGTTTACAGACGCCTTCATTGAGTTGCGCATATGTTAGAATTCGATCTTCGCCAGTTTCGCTGACCCAAATGAGCGCTGTTTTATTCGCACGGGGTGATTGAACATGGCGATCGAGAATGTTGTGAACGATGTTGAGTTTACCACCTACAAACCATTTTGTCCATTCAATTCCTTTTGAGTCATCTAACACCTTTGAATAGGGTTGATACCACTCAACGCCAATGTCTTTGAGTGCAGCATCCCAAAACCACTCAATGTCTTCAGTGCTACGACGAATTAGTTCATCGTATGTTTTGATATTGTGTGTGTTCATGAATCGGCGTATGTTGCTTTTGGTTTGATAGTCACCCGAAGAACGCCAGACGATTTCATTCATAGTGTGACACTCCAAAGATTCTGTTACAGTTTTATCGTTCAGTCTTTGCTCATATTTGTTTGTACTTTGGTTTGTATAACAATGAAACACTTTTTACAGTTGATGCCTGTATCTGAGGAAAAGGTGGTCGTATATGACAGATCGTGTTGCCATTATTGGTGTTGGTCAAAGTAGTTTTGGAAAACGCCCGGACTCATCAATACAAGATTTGACGTTTGAAGCATTTCACGAAGCTCTAGAGGACACCAAGAATTTAGAGAGAAACAAGATTGATGCCTCTTTGGTTGCATCTTCATCGGGTTATGATAAACAGAGATCACCTGCAGCCGTAATTGCCGGATATTTAGAAATCACTCCACAACCCACTTTTCTCACTGAGGCCGCTTGTGCATCCAGCACCGTGGCTCTTCGAACTGCATGGTCGTTTGTGAAATCTGGTCTGCATGATATTGTAGCCGTGATTGGCTACCAGAAAATGACAGATATGACATCGGAAGCAATTCAAGAAGTCATGGGTCGTGCTGGAGATGTTATGTTTGAATCACCCTTTGGGACCAGCATGCCAGCCTATTATGCTATGTTCGCTCAGGCTCACATGGATGCATACGGCACAACTGCAGAAGACCTTGCCAAGGTCGCAGTGAAGAATCATTATTACAGTCAGTATAATCCAAAGGCAATGTTTCAGAAAGAATTCACCTTGGAGAAGGTGCTATCCAGTCGAGTTATCGCTAGCCCCTTGAAAAGCCTCGATTGCTGTGCCAATGCAGATGGGGCATCATGCCTAATTATAGCCAATGAAGCAAAAGCGAAGAAGTTTGCTGAACAACCTATTTGGATTAAAGGGCTAGGTCTTGGCTCGACACCTATGTCTCTTGCATACCGTAACCCTCCTTTCACGGGTTTTGAAAGTGCAAAAGAAGCAGCCCGACAAGCCTATGAAATGGCAAATGTCAAACCTACAGAGATTGATGTTGCAGAAGTTCATGACTGTTTTACCATTGCTGAACTCATTGCCTATGGAGATCTTGGATTCTGTAAACGTGAAGACAGCCCAAAGATGATTCGTGAAGAAGAAACGTATCTTGGTGGACGAATACCTGTGAACATTGATGGGGGACTCTTATCAAAGGGTCATCCTGTAGGTGCAACAGGTGGTTCACAAATTCGAACCTTGGTGCATCAACTTCGTGGTGAAGGTGGACACGTGCAAGTTGATCGAGCAAAGATTGCTCTGGGTCACAATGTTGGTGGCATCGGGATGTATACGAGCGTGACTATTCTGGAGGCGTAGTTACGAGGTTTGAGGTGAGAAGATTGGGATTTGAAAAGTTTGGTTTTGTCAGTTATGTTTCGCAGGCAAAAATTAGTGAGTTTACGGAGCATCTGAAAAACAATCGACTAATGGGAACAAAATGCAAAAAATGTGGAAAAGTCTATTTCCCACCCCGTGGTGATTGCACCTCATGCCTTGGAGAGGAAATTGAATGGGTTGAAATCAAAGGTGAGGGCAAACTTATAACCTACACACAGGTCAACTTTGCACCAACGGGATTTCAAGAAGATGTCCCGTATATTCTAGCACTTGGACAATTGAACAGTGGGCAATATGTTTTTGCCCGCTTTGCCAAGAATGTGCTATTGGAACGGGTGAAAATTGGGATGGGCATACGACTTGTGCCATTCAAGATTGATGAGGAACGAGTTACATACGAGTTTCAAGTATCCTAATTTGACTATTGGAATTCAGGCATGACTTCAGTAGCAAAGAGCTTCAAAGTGTCCTTGAGCATTTTCGGGGGGACAAAGAAGTTTACAACCATATGCCGAACACCAGCCTTCTGATAAGCTTTGATGCCTTTGATGACATCAGCGGGTGTACCAAAGAAGACAGGGGCTTTGTCAAGAACTTCATCGGGAATCTCTTTAGCCATTGCAAGTAATTTTTCCGTTACATCTGAGTTCATTACTAGATGCCAAGTCATATCAAATTCGTCGGTAATATCATCATACCCTAATCGATGAAGAATACGGGGTCGTGTTAGAAAATAGATTTTGGCTCCTAATCCCACGCTTTTTCGAGCTGTCTCATATTCATCTGCTACGACTGTAAAGACAAATGCTGCAGGTTCAATTGCATTAGGCTCACGCCCCGCTTGTTCTGCATGATCCCGAACAATCTGTAGTTTTTCCGCATATTCGTCAGGAAACATACTTGCGGGAATCCATCCATCACCTAATTCTCCCGCCATCTGCATGGTTTTTGGCGAATTAGCAGCTATCCATACTGGAGGGTTTGGTTCTTGGATCGGTCGCGGTTGGAGGAATGCATTATCTAATTTGTAGTACTTGCCCTCATAATTGGAAACTTCCTGTGTCCACAACATTCTCATGACCTTCACTGCTTCACGTGTGCGACCAAGAGGTTTCTTAAGATCAATTCCAAAGGGAAAGAGATTCATTGCTTCGCCCAGCCCGACACCAACAATTGCACGTCCATTTGAAATGTGATCACAAGTCGTAACCATCTGTGCTAAAGAAGCTGGATGATGCCGATATGTATCACCCACACAAGTGCCTAATTTTACATTCTTTGTCTGAGTAGCTACAGCAGAAAGTGCTGACCAAGCTTCCAAAGCATCCCACCGTCGAATGCCAAATCCAACCGTGTGATCTGGCATCCAAAAGGAATCAAATCCCATTTTTTCAATATATGTTGCAGTATCAAGGATACTCTCCCAAGAGGAAGGTGTGCTCACAACTCCAAATTTCAGTTTGTCTGACAAATTTCTTGCCTCCTATTTATCCACGACTTTGGGTTCTCGCTTTTCCAAGAAGGCTCTAACACCTTCCTTGGCATCTTTAGTTTCAAGGAGTTTTCTCATGTATTGAGCTTCGATAAATAACCCCTCTTCAAGTGTGCGTTGCGTTGCTTCTTTGAGAGCTCGTTTAGCATACTTCAATGCAACAAGACCATGACGAGCAATCCGTATTGCTAGAGCCTTTGCTGTAGGTATAAGCTCATCAGGTGGGACGATTTTATAGACGAACTCCCCCATTTTTGAAGCTGGAAGAATTTCACCAGTGAAAATTAATTCGCGAGCAAGTTGGGGATTCATCCAGCGTTGTATCCGTTGGGTACCTCCCCATCCAGGGATAACTCCAAGTTTGATTTCAGGTTGCCCAAATTTTGCTGTTTCTGAGGCAATAACAAAATCACAGGCCATGGTAATTTCCATACCGCCCCCAAGACAGAAGCCATTGATGGCTACAATAATTGGCTTTGAAATCCTTTCCAAAGACAAAGTAAAATTCTGACCGGTTCTAGTCAACTGGTCAGCCCTGTCAGCATCCTGCCCCTCAAACTGTTTGATGTCTGCACCACCAACAAAAAACCTGTCTCCCGCTCCCGTGAGAATTACAACCTTTGTATCATCCTGATCAAGTTTTAGAAATACTTCTTCAAGGGCTTGAAAGACTTCCGGATTCAGAGTGTTAGCTGGGGGGTTGTTTATTGTAACTAGAGCAATCTGTTTCTCTTTTTCTAGTTCGACTATTGGCATTACTTTTTAACTCCCACATCAAATTGCGAGACACCCTATAAAGTTTCAAGGTTCCTTTTACAGTTTATTGTGATTGAAATTTCGATTGGCAGGTCCATGCAAGATTAAGAATACATGAAAAACAGATTTGTAACCGCATCCGGATTCGGAAAAATTAAAGTCCATGGATACAATTGTTATTTTGTTCCAATAAGGGACTCAGGCTGTACCCTGGGTTTGGGACGGAGTGTGTGGCTGTTTGAGTTCTACTGATGGAAGTAGGCAACCGAAACAAAAATCCCCTAGACGACGGGTGGTTGTTTCTGACACTCCAAAAGAGTTACCTGAAGCCATTACTTGGTTGCGAAAACTTGTTACCACGATTTATTCGATGAACTTATGGCGGATATGGGAGAAGCAGAATTAAAAATTGTCATGGCT
>JBHLNC010000029.1:7691-11221 GCA_048937435.1 Promethearchaeota archaeon
GATGAACTTAGAAGGAATTATGCGATTGAAAGATCAGTTTGACCAGATCTATGATGATCATATTGATGAGTTTGAACGAAAACTTCGCAAGATAGATTTCAAAAAACCCGAAGATGTCCAAGGTTATTCTGATGCAAAAATGGTTCTTGGTTATTTGCTAGCAGTTTGTAAATATCTCGAACGCCTTGTTGATATCAAGAAACAAAATGAAGATTCGCCTTCGCGAAAACAAGAATCGGATTTACTGGCGAATGCACTACAGAAAGACCTAACAAGAGAACTGCGTGCTTTCTCACGTGAATTAGAACAAACCCATGGAATCAAACCTAAGTGATTCCAAATTGTCACCTTTGAAGCCGCCTTAGTAGTTCCATTTCGTTTAGACGTTGCAACAAAACCCTTTTGGAATTTAATGCACCAGTATCCTGCATAATTCATGTTGGTTATTAAAAATGACTGGAATTTCTTCGCTTACTACTTCTTTAAAAAAGAATCAATCCGTTGTTGAAGAACTTGCAACAACAACTCAAAAGGAATTGGCTTCACTTTTAAATCAAATCGACCGACTCCTTGAACTAGCTACTCACTTACAGGAATCGTGGGATAATCGACAGGCAACTGAAGAGGAATTATCTCGTGAGGTTTCCTCTTTGGCTGGTGAGCTTGAAGCAGAAACGCGGGAGAAGTCGAAGCTTCAAACAACCGATTCCACTCAAAGACAGGTATTAGCAGAGGCAAAAGCTGAACGTGAAAAATTACAGGATGAAGTCACGACGGTGGAAAAAACTCTTGAAGATTTAGAAGATCAACTTCGCACCCTTGATCGGACCCTTCGAGAACAGGATAAAGCGCTTGTTAAGGTTGACGAGCAACTCAATAGTGTCGATGAGAAACACACCCACCAATTAGAGGACCTTGAAACAAAAGCAAGTGAGGCGCTCAATGAAGCTGAATTATTGGAAGCAAAATACAAAGCGCTTCGGTATCTTGTTCATGAAAAAATCATAACCTCGCTGGAAGCAAAAGTGGCTCTTGAACTGAAAGGAAAAGATACCGCGACTATTGATCATCTCCAGAAAACGACGTTTATAGGGAGATTCAAAGTCAGGGAAATTCTTGAGCAAATGACTGAACATAAAATCGTCAAGTTCGACCGTGGTTCAGGGCAGGTGACGGTGCTGAAGCCCATTGATTTGTGAAATGCGTGAGGATGATATTGATGGCTGAAATAAAAGAACTCCAACAGGGAATGGAACAGAACCAAGCTCAAATGAAGGCTTTGCGTGAATCGTTTCGCTCGCAAATGTCAGAGTTAGTTAACGAAGTTACAACGAGTTTACAAACCCTGACTCGGATTGAACGTGAATTTCAACTCTCTGAGACTCGAATGCAAGAACATCGAGAGACGATTAGCCACCTTCAAGAACAATTGAGTCAGCTTCGAGAAACAGGTAGCGAGATGGAAGCTAAGATTGCTAGTATCTACAATGAACTTAGCGAACATCAACAAAAGATTGTGGCCTATAAGGCCACCCTAATGGAGACCCAAGGGCGTATAGAAATTGTCGAAAACGATGTCAATCAACGCAAAGCAGAAAGTGACGTGAAGCAGCGACAATTAGAGGAAAAGCAACGTGAACTTGGACGCCGTAATGCTGAGAAGGATCAAGAGGTGACCAAATACAAAGAGGATTTTTCAAAAGCGAAGAAACAGATAGGTCAAGTGAAGAAAGACAATCCTGTAACCGATTACCTATTGACTGAAGGTTTAGAACCCCCTGAACTCGATATTCTTGCAGTGTTGATTCACAGTAAAGAAGTATCTGTGCATGATCTCAAACGGATTGCCAAGACTCCTCCTGCAATCACGGTCCGAGTTTTGAAAGAAATGGAAAACAAAGGCATCCTTGAACTCACCAGTGATGATAAAGCTCGCTTGACAATTTCCATAGAATGAAGCGACTTTATCATTTCTGATAGCAAAGGATAAAGAGTCAAAGAGGGTTAAAGGGGGGAGTAGTTGGTGCAACTTTGCAAAGTGATTTAGCCAAGAAGGAATTAGCTGCAAAGAAGAAAGCAAAGTCTACATCATATCCTGAAAGACAATTAACAAAACTTCTCAAAAATCAATCCTTAGAAATACCTCCCACCAAACATCATCTGGTCATTGGTGACAGCCGAGACATGCCTGAAATTGCCGATGACTCCATCCATCTTTTAGTATCCTCCCCGCCCTATCCAATGATTGAGATATGGGACGAACTCTTTGAAGAAATGGGATGTCCCGACTTCAAAACAATGCATGCCTATCTAACTCAGGTTTGGAAAGAATGCTATCGGGTCTTAGTCAATGGCGGTATTGCCTGCATCAATATTGGAGATGCCCTACGCAAAATTGATGGGAAATTCCAATTATATTCTAATCATGCAAAGGTTACCCAGGAGTGCGAAGCCCTCGGATTTACAAGCCTTCCATATATTTTGTGGAAGAAACCCACCACACGACCCAATGCATTCCTTGGATCTGGCCTACTCCCCCCTAATGCATATATTACACAGGATTGCGAATTCATTCTGATTTTTCGGAAAGGCCGTCCACGACGCTTTCCACCAAAAGACCTGTATCGATACGCAAGTCACTACAAACTAGATGAACGGAACGCCTGGTTTACCCAAATCTGGCAGCTTCCAGGTGCTCGCCAAGAGAATCATTATCTCTCTCGACGAGTGGCTGCGTTTCCTGAAGAAATTGCTTATCGGCTCATTCGAATGTTTTCAATAATTGGTGATACAGTTCTTGATCCCTTTCTGGGTTCAGGAACCACAATGAAAGTCGCAATAGACACTCATCGTAACAGTGTTGGCTATGAAATAGATACGAAACTAATTCCCACCATCAAAGAACGACTCTTATCTGAAAATGATGTGTTTAACAAGTACTCAGTGGAAGCATTCGATATTTATCACCGTGAAGATGACTCGAAGGAGTCATTCACAGGGTAAACACATATTACCCTCGGAGATATGGGTCCTAGACATAGGGCTAGCCCATGATTTTAGCAATAGGAAATATTAACCTAGATTGGATTTGCACGCTTCCCCATCTTCCTGAACCAGATGAAAAACTCAACATCCAACAGCTGAGCATCCACCCAGGTGGGGGAGCAAGTAATTTTGCTGTGAGTCTTGCTCGACTTGGATCGGATGCCGCGTTATTTGGACATGTAGGTAATGATGCAGAGGGAACAGAAGCACTTCGATCCTTGAAGGAAGAAAAAGTGGATACATCGAGAGTCATTATCGAAGTAACTCTATCAACGGGTTTTGTCATTATTCTGGTTAGCGGGGATGGGCAAACGATGAAACTTCGATTCCGAGGTGCAAACACTAAACTCTCATCAAAAGACATCACACCAACACTTCTGGAAGATATTGACATCGCCCATGCTGCAAGTGTTCCTATTCCTATTGCGAAGAAACTCGCTGCCACTTCTGCTAGGGTTGGAACTCTATCATCTATTGATGTAGGT
>JBHLNC010000030.1:0-6786 GCA_048937435.1 Promethearchaeota archaeon
TTTACAATCGAAACAGGATAGGACGTAGCGGATTTTATTTTGTCTTCGTCAACCCCCACTACGATGCGTTTCCTACATATAGGGCAATCAGCCCACACCTCTTTTTCTATGAGCATCGCATCACTCAATCCTTATAGTATGCAATTTTTAGTCGCAATTCATGGAAACCCTTTACAATTGGAAAAGGTTTGTAATGCCTTCGCCAAGATAGATTTTGATGAAGCGGTTTTATTTGTTACGAAGATGTGTTCGCTTCAAGTGTATCGTTAAAGGAAACCCCAAAGCCCTGTAATGGCTCTAGGAAGTCTGTTTGCTAGTTCAGATTACGTTAGGCTGGAAGTACTCCTTTTGATTTCAAATCGTTCGCGATATCCTCAAGGCCCAACGTTTGAAGAATGTTATAGGTGGGAATTCCTGTCTTAATGTCCCAACCATAGAGTTTGTAGTATTCATCTAACATGGGCTCTAAATCAACCGTTTGTCCTTTGCTAGGACCACTGGGAAATGGGTCATGTGTAAAACGACGGGGTAATCGATCATCTTGTCGAGTAATGCCTTCACGAACATTAAAACAGCGTTTCAACGTCACTAAACGTGCTCCAATATGCATCAATTCATCGACACTGTCAAAAGTGGGTTCACCTGTCACCATGGATAGAAGATGAGCGAAATCTTCAACCCAGAATATTGGAGGCCATGAACAGGTATACCAACACACAATAAGACTATCGCGTATCGTGTAGACCTTTTCAGTTACAACAGTGGCTAGAGCTTTGTGGGTTTCCACATATGGGTCACAGATTTCTGGGAGTTTATCCTCTCCAAAGCGTTCTGCTGCGACATCTTTGTAGGCTAGCTGATCCATCGTCACAAGATTCCGTAAATGGTCGGCTCCCCGGGCTGCTACAGCATGACCCAATGCCATAGATCGATGGGCTCGTCCATCCTGCCCAGAAATTTCCATACCCTTGACCGTCATATCATAGGGCTCAGCTGCGGTACCTTTTCTCTTAGCAATTCGGTGGCTCCCTTCAGCTGCAAGATCGCCCAAGCCTTTTCGTTCAGCGATTGCGTGCATCAACTGAACGAGAGCTTCTTCATTACCCCATTGAATATCCAATTCTCGCCGTTCTTCTTCAGACAGTAGGTCATGCTCTGCCAATTCCATTAGAAAGGCAGCCGTACAGCCTGCGCTGATAACATCTAATCCATATTCATTGCACAAGTGCTGCGTTTGTAAAATTGTTGGAATATCATCAATTCCCACATTACTCCCCATTGCCATGATGCCCTCGTATTCTGGTCCCTCAGTAATGAGGCCCTTATAGGTCCCCTCATCAACTCTGAATGCCTTCTTACACGCTAGTCGGCATGTTGCACAGGCTCGTGTGGTGTGATAATAGTTGTCATGAAAGGCTTCAGCTGAAATCCGGTCCCATCCCTCATAGACTCCTTCACGGTGGTTATAGGTGGGTAATTCCCCAATACTTTGTTTGGTTGCTACCAGAATTGGTGTACCATACTTCCGCATTTCTAAAGCTTGGGGATTTTCTTGGACTCGTTGGTGTCCCTCTTCCCAGAGGGCTTTGAACCGTTGGGGTTCTGCCACGTCAACACTTCCGGTTCCTCGCACCACGATGGCTTTAAGATTCTTACTCCCCATCACTGTCCCCAGTCCAGTACGCCCTGCCGCTCGAGCTCCATCCACCATAATCGCTGAATATTTTACTAAGTTTTCTCCACCCGGACCAATTAGAGCCACGTGACCATGTGGTTGTTTTAGATCTTTTCGCAGTTCTTTGGAGGCTTTGAGTGTTTTTAGTCCCCAGTAGGGCGTTCCGGAATGAAACTCAATCTTGTCATCCACAATTGAGAGTACCGTGGGTTTCTCAGCTTGTCCCCCAATGATGATAAAATCATATCCCGCATATTTGATTTCAGGTCCAAGATGGCCCCCGACATGACTTTCCGCCCAAATACCAGTAAGTGGTGACTTACTCACCACTGCCATACGGCCTGCTGTCGGCCACACCGTACCAGTAGCCGGACCCGTGCAGAAGTATAATTTATTCTCAGGTCCCAACGGATCAATGCCACGTGGGACCTCATGGTAAAGGAGGTGTCCAGCATACCCCGTTCCTCCAACGAATCGGCGTGCGAGATCCTGGGATGTGGACTCGGTTGTAGCCTTCTGACTAGTCAAATCGATGCGAAGAATCCTACCCGTGTAGCCTTTGTACATCCTACTTACCTCCCTGCCGGTCTAGTGGCGGCTCCTTTTGCTGAATAAAGAATTCCAAGGCCTCCATCATCTCCTCTACATCGAATTCGCCGTCAACCGACTTATCAGTGTACACCAGCGCTTCTGTAGGACAGAACTTGACACATTGCGGATCCCCACTACAAAGGTCACATTTCAAGGGAAACTGGGTATCCGCATCCAAGCGAATCGCTAACTTCTGCTCGGAAGCCACTGCATCTAATCCTATGACACAGGCACTCACACACGAGCCACACTGAATACACAAGTCTTGGTCAACTACGACAGCATTTGTCTTCGGGGCTCGCGAAATCGCCTCTTCTGGACATGCTTCCAGACATGGGGCATCATCACACTGCTGACACACCACTGGGATATCCTGAACCGTCTCATCAAAAGACAGAACTTGAATGCGTGCCCTACTTGGCTGAAATCGCCCTTCATGTCGTTCACTACATGTCAATTCACAAACACGGCATCCAGAACATCGATTGGGAATCACAGCAACCCGCAAAATCCATCACAAACCTTGTAAAATCCTCACCTAGAAGGCTCTAATATGTCAAAAAAAGCTTATGAATCAACCTCGAGATTTTGATTGTGTCGCCTGCTTCACCGAACAGTTTTTTAGAGCCCGACCGTAAACCCAAGAATAGAACAGAGCAACTTCAGCGGGAAGCGCGCAACCGTGGAAGACGAAGGTATTATGCTCAAACTCGTCATCGCAGGCGAAGGTGGCGTGGGCAAAACCACAATGGTCCGACGATACGTCGAGGGCACATACCATGACTCCATTTTAACCGTAGGGGCCGCTTTTGCGGCCAAGCGATTAATTTTGAATAATAGTGGGGAGCAGACGGGTGTTAAGTTACAGATTTGGGATTTTGGCGGCGAGAAGCGGTTTCGGTTTTTGTTGCCGAAGTTTTGCCTTGGGGCGCGTGGGGCGATGCTTGCCTTTGATCTGAATCGGTTTAGTACGTTTTTGAAGCTTGATCAGTGGCTTGCGCTCATCCGGGAAAACACTGAAGAGATTCCCATTGTGTTGATTGGGATGAAGGCGGATTTGCAGCGAG
Organism: Promethearchaeota archaeon; assembly: GCA_048937435.1. Taxonomy (GTDB): domain Archaea; phylum Asgardarchaeota; class Hermodarchaeia; order Hermodarchaeales; family Hermodarchaeaceae; genus Hermodarchaeum. The sequence continues at coordinate 3,334 of JBHLNC010000030.1, forward strand.
CTATTGAGCAAAAGGAAGTTGTCAATTTCGCGAAGACGCATAAATTGAAGGCGTATTTTGAGACTAGTTCAAAGGATGATGTGAATGTCACTCCGGCTTTTGAGTATATTGCGAAAGAAATGCTGGAGTATGTGCAGCAACGCGTCAATAAATCCCTATAGGATTACATTGCGACATCCTCCCCTTCCTTAAGGAAAGGGCTTCGGACTTTTCCTTGCCGTTACACTCGTCGCCAAGGCGCGTTGGGCCCGAAACTTACCAGGTTCTGACGCTGCTCCGCCCCACACCGATCCCTCATTCCAGGGGAATTTCTTGCATCGGCCGGAGAGGGCTTCATGTGCAGAGATGCAGCCCTGCCACCTGATGACTGAGGCAATACCGCTCCAGTCGGGCATACCTACTGTTCTTACAAAAGAGTCTATAAATCCCGCAATTTAGTTTCAATTGAAGGAGCAGGACTTCTCGCCGACAATGTTAAATCAGCTCTGCTTTTATTCCCTCCTTGTAATAGGTGACTTCGCCTTGAAAGACAAAGTGCTCAAAACGTTTGGAAAAACCCATTACGTCTCAGAACTGGTTCCCTCAATGAAAGACAAATCCGTCACACTCACTGGCTGGGTTCACCGGAAACGTGAACATGGTGGTGTCATTTTCATCATTGTGCGTGATTCGACAGGTGTTGTTCAGGTTGCTGGGCATCGTGGGCATATGCCTGATGTGGTTTTTGATGCTATGCAGCAAGTGACTATCGAATCGTCAATTGTTGTTACGGGAACTATTGCAATTGATAAACGGGCTCCAACGGGTATTGAGTTGAAGGCCACTGATTTTCAAATCATTAATCTCGCGGATTCAGAGTGGCCTTTGGAAAAAGATGCGGGTGAAGCGTTTCTGTATGACAAGCGACACCTCTATCTTCGCAGCCCCAGTCAAACATCAATAATGCAAATTAAAGCCGGGATTAGTCGAGCCGCCCATCAATTCTTTGATGAAGAAGGGTTTACAGAAATTTTTCCACCTGTAATGGTGGGGGCTAGTGTAGAGGGTGGGGCTACCCTCTTTCCTTTCAAGTACTTTGGAAGTACTGCCTATCTGAGTCAGAGTGCACAGTTGTACGAAGAAGCGGCTATTTGTGGCCTGGAAAAGGTGTATTTGCTATCGCCGAGTTTTCGTGCCGAAAAACATAGGACCCGTCGACATCTCACAGAATATTGGCATTTAGAATCTGAGATTCTCTTCGGCACACATGAAGATATTATGGGCGTGGAAGAACGCTTAGTTCACGCGATGGTCTCCTATGTTGAGAAACACCATCAAAGCCAATTGAAAATTCTCGATGTTAAGGTGCGAGTTCCCAAACTACCCTTTAAATGCATTACTTATGATGAGGCTGTGGAAATTGCGGGTCAACAGGGGTTCACAGTTCGTTGGGGTGAAGATTTGGGAACCGAAGCTGAACGTGCAGTATCAAAGCAATTCAAAGATCCCTTTTTCATCATGGGCTATCCGACTGCAGCCCGGTCCTTTTATCACATGCCTGACCCTGCACGTCCGGAGGTTACTTTAAGCAGCGACTTGATTGCGCCAGAAGGATATGGTGAATTGACAAGCGGAGGTCAGCGTATCCACGATTTAGACCTTCTGTTAGAACGGATTAAGAATGAAAAGCTGGATCCATCTGCCTACGACTGGTATCTTGAGTTACGAAAATTCGGGTTACCACCCCATTCAGGTTTCGGGATGGGGATAGAACGGTTCTTAGTTTGGCTTTTGCGCCTTAAACACATCCGCGAGGCGTGCCTGTTCCCCCGTACACCCAGCCGGATACATCCTTAGATTGTCGTAAAGTAAACATTTTTCCTATCTTGCGGAGGTCGGGGCAACCTTAAAGATGAGTATTTGTTCTAGTAACCAGCTCGGATATCTAGGTGCCTGGTATGGTAGTACATGCGGTGTGGATAATTGATACTAGTGGAATCCCACTCTACCATAAGGCATATTCGCCCCTCGAGTTTGATCCAACGCTATTTAGCAGTTTTTTCTCTTCTCTCGTTCATTTCCAAAGCGAAATGATGGGGCGTCAATTACAGGATATCACCTTCGAAGATCTTTCCTTTAGTTACATTGTAGATGCTGGGCTCGTATTTCTAGCCAGTGTGAAAAAAGATGCTTCTACTGGGAAGCTGCTAGAGTCTCTCCGAGACGTTTTCTTCAAGTTCTTCAAAGACGATTTAATTCTCCTTAGTACAATGCTTCGAACGAGTCTAAAGGCTCGCGAAATGCTCCAAAAATTTGAGCAGGAAGTCGATACACTCGTCGGGTATGCTCCTCAAAAGGAGCCGGTCCCTGTTAGGGTCACGGCTATTCCACGGCTTTTACATAAAGATTCACCAATTCGTCAAGATCTGTTGAGACGATTTGGCATGAAGGCGATTTTGATAGTGCTGCTAGCGGATGGAACGTATCGCATAAATGACATCTCAACAGCTTTGGATATTCCAGCACAAGAAGTTGATGAAATTGTTCGACACGCACAACGACGTGGTTACTTGAAAGTTGTTTCTGCCTATCAATCTGAAGAACTTGCACAACCCGAACCCGGGGACCAACTTCCTGAACCCTAGTCTAATCGCTCTTCTCTATACTCCGACGAGGATCTTCAGCCTTAAATTTCGAGAGACAGGTTTTTTCAAAACATTGGGAGCATGTTAAATCGCTTTGTTCCCAGCGATTACGGAAAATGTCGAGATACAATCCGCGCACCCATTGGGATGTTGAATATTCAACCATATCATCAAGGCCACCTAATCCTTTTTCTGAAAGTGGTGCGGTTCCTCGCCAAACACCACTATCATCAACTAAGATTCCATTAAAGTGGAGATGAGAGCAAAGACGAAACTCGACGCCTTCATTTTCCAAGGTTCGTAGGGCGTCGGCTTGTTTCCATCGTTCGACTCCCTGAATAAGGGCGGGTGGAGTAGTGATAATGCGGATTTTCACACCAGCCTCATGTAATTCCTTCAGCAATGTGAGGAGATTCACAGCTGGTTTCTGTTCTTCTGGGTCAACTAAATCGATGCCATGGAGCTGGTGGGTTAAAATCAGAACCCGATATTGTGCTGATTGCAGCATACGCAGAAGTTGTTGAACAACCTGTGATCCTCGAAGTAACTGTACTTCACCCCTTCCTTCCTGATCCGCTAGCGACTCTGCTTCTGCCTCAGTAGTAAGATGGGACCGCTTCAATTGGGTTGCATTATTGGCGTACTCTAAACTTCGTTGCATGAGTACCCCTCGTAACGAAGAAGTATTCGCTCGATCAGCTAATTCCCGTAATTCTTGAGAAAGTTGAGTAAGTAGCTCAACAGCCTTGTCAATTTTTCCCTCTTCCTCAAGGCGCTTTGCTTCACTTGTGCGAATTCCAATTTCACGAAGTTCTTTGTCCAACGCCAA
>JBHLNC010000030.1:6886-11210 GCA_048937435.1 Promethearchaeota archaeon
ATTTTTCCCTCTTCCTCAAGGCGCTTTGCTTCACTTGTGCGAATTCCAATTTCACGAAGTTCTTTGTCCAACGCCAAAACGGTTGCCTCCCAGCGTCAAGCCTAAAATTCGCTAGTCGCCCTCGCATTTAACGCTTTTCTTATATGGTCTGAAGAAGTTGCCGATGAACTTTAAGCCCACTCTGCCGATAAGCCCATGAATGAAACGCGCAATGAAATCCAAGGCAAAGGGGGTTGCCTACAATCCCTAAGGTTCTTCGAAAAAGCTCTCCATATTTTGAGGTCACTGAAGCAGATGACAACACCATCAAACGCCTAGGCCAAGTCGCAGAACCCCTTGCGCCCACTGAGGATACGAAGCCGATGCGGTTCAAATTTCAAATCAATAAAGCCGTTTTAAAGTCTCTGGACGAGTTAAATCAACTCTTTGCAAAGGTCAATTACACTCTGTCGCCGAACCTACAGAAAACCATCCTCAAGAAACAAGGAATCAGTAGATTTGCAGAGCTTAGACTCCGGAAGAGTGATCTGGTTCTAACACCCACTGGATTTCTGGACCTTACTGGAATCAAATCCTTACTTACATACAACTCGAAAGAAAAAATCTTCCACGCACGAATAATGGACTACTATACCATTCATCTGTTTTTGGAAAACAAAGACTATCCAATAATCGTGCACTTCATCTTGGATTTCCAACTCCCCGAAGAATTTAGGAGTCAACTTGAATTAGATATGGTGCTTCGAGAGTACCAAGAGGAGGCACTTCGACGCTGGCAGGGGGCACGCGGTCGTGGTGTAGTTGTTCTCCCTACAGGTGGGGGCAAGACAATACTTGCTTTAGAAGCAATTCGGAAATTAGCTGTAAAGACGCTTATTGTGGTTCCTACGCTAGATCTTCTCAGTCAATGGAAAGAAGCGCTCGAGGTCTTACTTCATGTTCCTGAAGTTGGTATTCTGGGTGGAGGCAAAAAGTTTGTTCAGCCCATTACTGTTGCGACTTATGACTCTGCATCGCTGTTGGCACATCAACTAGTCAATCAGTTTGGGTTACTCGTGTTTGACGAAGTCCACCATCTCCCCAGCCCCACTTACCGTTTGGCTGCTGAATTCTCATTAGCTCCCCACCGTCTAGGACTTACAGCAACCCCCGAACGCTATGATGAACTCCATCACGACCTCGATCGGCTAGTAGGTCCAACAGTGTATCGCATAGATCCACGTCTTTTAGAAAGAAATGGTTATCTTGCACCCTACCAAATTCAACGGATCCAAGTGTCTCTCAAACCTGAAGAACAGGCACGTTACGAATCCCATATTCGTATTTTTCGGAATTATACACGTAGATTGGACGATATAGAACCCGGCTGGCAGTTTGATACAATCGTGAAGCGGACTGTATTTGATCCCGATGCACGAGACGCGCTTTCAAATCTTGAAAAGGCACGGCGTGTGGCCCTCGAAGCCACTGGGAAAATTGAACATATCGAAAAGCTTCTTCAACAGTATCGTGACGAAAAGGTTATCATATTTTCACGATACACTCGAATTGTGGAGAAAGTATCAGATCTTTTTGGTCTACCTCTTATTACTCATAAAACCAAAGTTTCGGAACGCGAACGCATCCTATCCCAGTTCAAGGCTGGAGGCTTAACAAAGGTTGTGACAGGACAGGTTCTTGATGAAGGCGTGGATGTACCTGATGCATCTGTAGGAATCATAATTTCGGGGACAGGTAGCAAACGCGAGTTCATTCAACGTCTTGGTCGACTTCTCCGACCACAAAAAGAGCAGGCCATTTTGTATGAGCTTGTAACTGAATCAACGTTGGAAGATGGTCTTTCACGTCGTAGGCAGTTCGATGAAGGAGACGGTGGAAGCTAGTTGCTTCTTGGTGCTTCTCGAGTTAGTAGCCTTTACTGGGGCCGCCCATGATGAAGACAAGGCCAATAAGGATCAGGAAACCGGCACCAAGAGAGAGTAACGCGGGAATCAGGAGTGTTGTATTGATCAAGTAGAACCATCCAACAAATCCTACTGCTACCGCAATACAGATTCCCCCAATTGCTAATTCAGCATAATGAGCTTGGTCGCCAATAGTCCCTGCAAGGAATAATCCAGCAATAAAGAAGAGACCTGGAATAACAGCCAACTGCCAAGTTACGGGGGTCAGAAAGAAAATCACAAAGACTTCTAACCAGGCTGCTGCACCAATCATGATACCGCCAAATAGGGCTGGACCTGCCATAAGCATCACCGTTTATATTAAGTGAACTAGAAACACGAATCTGACTATTTATCTTTTCAGGTATAAAGTGTAATAGTATGTAGATATCAAGGAGTTCGTGCTGTGTCGAAAACTACGTCCTCTGACCGTTCATCAAAGGTTGCGAAAAAAGCTAGACCAGAAGCACTTCCAGAAGAGGTGCGTCCTACAAAGTCATGGTCACGTGTAGCCGTTGATGCGAATTTCTTCATTCTAGCCTTTGCTCAAGACATTCAGTCACTAAATCAATTTAAAGAGATTGCTGACCGCGTGGCTTTCAAACTTTATACATCTAATCAGATTTTACAGGAATTACGAGGGAGGCTCCGTCGACAAGTACGACAAGTTGTCCAAATCATTGATGTGACTCAAGAGGAATTAGATGCCTATATTGACAAAGCCCGGGATATTGTTGATCGGATTCCTCAAGCTCCTGACCTTTCCCTGCTCATTGTGCTGAAAAAATTGAACGAGAATCGGCTAATCAGTTCTGATTTTCAGTTATTGCAATCACTCCGAAATCTTGAACCAGAAATTGAAGGGTTGATGGGCAGCGCGTTTCTGTTGCATCTTCTCGAGAGAAGTCATGAAAACACTGAAGATACTGCCTTCCTTGAAACACTCCGAGAACGAGTGTTACATACAGAAATCAAGTACAGCATTACTCGGCGGAGTGTGTATGATCCTACTACTCGAATCAAGTTAATTGAAAATCAAGCTTTCCAAGTCGTCCGTTCTTTACGAGGGCCACGCATTGCCGAAGAAGATCTTATTGGTATGACTGATCAGGAAGCTCTCGGTCTGCTCACATTCCTCCAGGAGCTCCGTCGGAATTATGCCAGTTATGTGAATAAAATACAAGAACAAAACTATCGAGAAGCACTTGAGGAAATTGGCGTTGACCGTGAAGAGCTCTACAATCACCTTGTCCTTCTCTCGTGGGAACTGTCAGCAACGGCACACCGTAGACTTCTCAGGCAGATCACGCCCGATATGGTGCTCTTAAACTATCTAACTGCGCTCTGTTATCTGTATCTTGGTGAACAAAACGATTTAGAAAAGGCTAAAGAGGCTATTGAGGAATGCAATCGAATCCTCCTGAGTGTTCGACCCGATGCGACCACATATCGTCGCTTAATGGTAATGACTCACATGCTCCGCATTACTATCAATCTGCTTTTGGAAGATTTTGAATCTGCAACTATGTACTTCACTATTTTCTCCAGGAAAACACAGGAATGGGGCTTTATCAATGAACAGGCGACCGCTCAAGCCCTCTATCTAGCTCTCCTTGTTATCCGTGGAGAAATTACCTCTAAGGAATTCCCGTCAATAACGGATCCAGAAGAGGTGATTCGATTCTTAATTGACCTTTCTTCTATCTACTTTGCACTCAGGAGATTTTCTGAAGCTTGGAACCTCCTCTATCAAGTCCTGTTAATTATCCAGTATTTCGAATTGATCGAGGTCCTTGAGCCGGTAATCCAGCGATTAATCCTTGTTTATTATGCAGAGGGTCGACGAAGGAAAGACGAATTTGATGTTATTTCCAGGAATTTGCGTTCTTGGCTTCAAGAGTATAGTCACCCAACAACTCTTGTGGACGATTTGGATGCTGAACTTGCAGAAACAGTAATGCCTACATCTGATTATTTCACAGAACAAAGCCTGCCATCTGATAAACTCCATCCGGATTTACGCGAATGGCTGACAGTCATCGACCGAGTGGACACGGTACTCCTTCAAGGCAGCATTCTCATATGCCGAAGCCGGAAACTCACGTGGAACATCGCTCTCCTTATTCAAGGTGTACTCCAAGAAGAAAGAGCAAAAGGTGGGGAACAAGTGCGGCTTGGTGAAGGAAAATTCAAAGTCGATGACCCGCCACCCAGCCTTAAAGATCGATATCACATTCTAGCCCTGATTCATTCCGATCCCACAGGAAGCAGCCGCATCTACGTTCGTGGTGGAGAAGGACTTCGACTTCTCCAGTTGGGTACCCTCTTAGATGAACGCATCTCGTAGCAACAAAAGTAATGGGGATTGCAGCAATGGTGTT
>JBHLNC010000357.1:0-2788 GCA_048937435.1 Promethearchaeota archaeon
ACGTATTGCCCAAGAGGGTCGCAAGTTTGGAGTATTCTTGCTCCTAATTAGCCAACGACCAGGACGGATTCACCCCGATAGCCTAAGCCAATGTAACAGTCAAATCGTCTTAAAAATCACAAATCCGCGTGATCAAACCGCAATCGAACAATCCTCTGAACGGTTAAGCGCGGATCTCATCAATGACCTACCCGGCCTCAACGTCGGCGAAGCCGTATGTGTAGGTGACATTACGCGGACTCCCGTGATGATTAAGGTTCGACCACGAATAACACGGGAAGGTGGAGCCGACATTGACGTGGTTTCACGACTTAAACAAGCCCGAAAAGCCGCGGGAATAGACCAACAACTTGTCGAAGAAAAACGACAAGAAAAGAAACTCAAAGGAGCATTCTCTGAGGTTTGATCACACGTGCCAATCACTATTCTCCACACATCCGACTCACACTTGGACATCCCTGCCGTTAAATTTCAAGCTCGACGTTATGAACGAAAAAAAGATTTCATGAACTCGTTCGATACCGTAATTGAATACGCGCTAGAAAAGAAACCTGACCTCTTTCTCCATTCCGGTGATCTCTTTGATGGTCTGAATCCACGAAATCCCGTTCGGGCTCGTGTGATGGAAGCCTTCCGAAAACTCCATGAAAAGAACATCCCCATTTACATTATTAGCGGAAATCATGATGTCCCTCGGGCCCGACGTCATGGAGTAGCTCCCCTACTAGAATACGCTAGAACAGGCTTTGTCACCTTCTTTCAAGATTGGGAAGCCATACAATCCGTAACTATCGAACTCAAAAATCTGGAAGTCGAGATTTCAGGCATCTCGTTTAATCCCACCCTGTTACCCTCTGAAGATCCCCTGAACCAGCTTTCTATTCCAGGAAAAGGTGATGTAAACCTCCTTCTCGCCCATTATAATGTGGAGGGGCTTCGTGGAACTTACCCCCATGAACCCGATATCATGCTCAAATCAATTCCGAAAAACCTCACGTATCTTGCTGCTGGGCATAATCACGAATTCCAAAAACAAACAGTCGGCAACACAACCGTCTGTACTCCCGGTAGCACCGAATATGTCACCTTCGCAGAAGAAGGACAAAAGAAAGGCTTCGTCTGGCTCGAATTAGACGGCGATGGCGTTCAAGAACTAAAATTCATTCCTATTGACACACGCCCAATGCAAACTATTGAAGTGACAATTCCCAAAGACGCAAACATCAACCAAATGCTCATCAAAGAAATTACTCGCCTTCGAAATCCACAACTCATTCTCCGATTTCGCTTGAAAGGCATGATGACCATTAAATCTGCAGAGAAATACCGTCGCGCCGAAGTCGTACGCCATGGATTTGCCAAATGTTTCTCTACAGAAATCATTGACGAATTAGAATATGTTAGTCCCGAACCCGACCTTCTCACCCCAGAATCAGAACTCAAACCACCAATCACTGAATACCAAGACTATCTTAATGCTCGAATAAAACAGGAGAAGGACCCAGAAGAGAAGAAACAGTTACAACAGGCTTTAGAACGAGGTCTCGGGCTCCTCGAAGAATTAGGAGGCTGGTAGGGAAATGGTCGTCCTCCGTCACCTCGAAACCCGGAATTTCAAACATCTAGATGTGGACATGACCTTTCCCCAAGGTATTCTAGCCATTAGTGGACCTAATGAATCTGGAAAATCCTCCATCTTTGAAGCGATACTCTTTGCCTTCTTCGGAAAAACCCACAAAGCACCCTTGGGACAAAAGGATCGCTTGATCAACTATGATGCCGAACAGCTCTATGTCCGCCTTAACTTTGAAATTGAAAACACACCCTATCGGGTTACCCGCCAAATTCACCGAAAACGACCCAGTACTGCTCAACTTCATAAACTCTCTCCATCAGGTCAAACTTCCTTACTAGCTACTGGCGTCAAGAATGTCGACCAAGAAGTCAATAGCCTTCTCAACGGAATTGACTTGAGTGATTTACTCGCCAGTAATATCGTACTCCAAAAAGACTTAGATCGCTTGGCTCAAATGGTTAAGATGGAACGACGTCACGTTATCAATGCCATGATGGGACGGGAATGCTTTACACGTGTCGACGATAAACTCACAAATGAACTACGACCCCTAAAGAAAGCGATTGAGCCAGAACGCCAAGCGCTCGAACAATTGCACCATAGAAAAGAAGCCTTCATTGAGCACACCAAAGAATACGAAACAAAACAGAAAGCCTTGACCCAAATCGAAACACAACTCAAGCAAACAAGTCAAACCTTCGCTCAGACAGAAAAAAGCTACAACGCTGTGAAGGCGTTCAAAACGGTCAAAGATGAACAAGAAAATTTACAACAACAAATTCAATTCCGAATGGAAACCCAAAAACGATTGAAGAAACAATTAGGAAGCCTTGGAAAACTCAAATCACAACAGAAGAAACTCCTTGCTCAACAGAAACAAACGGGCTATCTCAAAAAAGACGAAAAGAACTTCAAAACTCTACTGACCATCACAGAAAGACTAAGAACAACCATTGACGAACAACAAATGACGACAGAAACTATTAACCGTTTGAAGAGCCAAGTCGATGAGCTAGCCCCCCTCAAAGATGTCGCCACTGAGTATGAGCAGGTTAAAGCAAAACGCTTAGATGTAGAGACTAATCAACGACGCCTTTTTTCACCGTGGATTTATATTCCTTCAATTGGTCTTTTATCTGCAGGAATTGGTACGATTGTCTTCAATATGATAATCGGTGGCGTTCTTCTGCTTGCAGCTCTTCCCTTCTTGGG
>JBHLNC010000031.1:0-11148 GCA_048937435.1 Promethearchaeota archaeon
TACTCACCCAAGTACTGAATTGCATCCCGAGTAAACCGGGGTAGCCCTTTAAGCGCTTCTTGGGCTTCAGATAAAGGATGCTTAGGTGGTGGTGCCACTAACCCGATCAGCCGTTTCATTGCGGCGTCATGCAACTGTTTGGTCCGAACTAGATAGACAGCCGTCGTTTCTGCCTCAATGTACTCGGGACCAGACAGAACATCCTGCGCTAAGCTGACAATATAGGGTATAGCCCATAATACCTCAGATTTTCGACCCGTTTGACTTGGGGACGCCAAAAACAAATCCTCCTGCAACAAAGATACTCTGAATATTACTCAAACCCCTATATGGTTCTTCTCTTACGATAAAATGAATCCCCCTTTATAAAGCGTAACATCACATTCCCCATACACAGCTTTTTGAACCAGTTGCAGTAATAGGCAAGGTTACTAGTCAAAATGAATTCTTGAAATTAACTAGCTCACTTATTGGCTGTATTAATTCATCATACTTTATTCAATTTATATATTAGTTAAGTAGGAGTATGCTTCTTCGGAGGATCTTTAGATGCAATTTGAACTTATGGTAAATAGTATTGGACTTTTAGGTTTAATTCCGGTCTTCCTATTGATTATCCTAACATTGTGGGCTGTCTTTACCAGCTCTGGCAGAGGCAGAATTCTCTCACTTCTAGGATTTCTAATCTTCCTGACTGTAGCCGGAGCACAACTGACTGTCCAATTGACTCGCCTTTTAATACTCCCTATGTTTTTTTGGAGTATTTGGGGTACGTATATTGACTTCGGTTTCAAGGGAGCCTATATTTTCCTAATCGTCGTGTATGCGATAATCTTAGCCTTTCCGGACTTTTTCAACGCCCGCAAATGGATCGTCATTTTTCCCCTCATTGGATTTATTGCCTATGAGATACTCATGTACTATGCTCTCACTTGGCCATTCTTCTATTTTGGTAACACTTGGCTAATCTATACGATTGTCTATGTCTTACTCTTCATGATAGTAATTCCATTGTACGGTACGTTTCAGTATACTCGACAGGACAGAATCCGTGGATCTCCCAAAGCGAAATGGATGTGGTTAATCACCCTTGGCAACTTGCTCTGGGCTGGCGCATTGATAGCCTTATTCGGAGGTTGGTATTTAGGACTCGACCTCTCATTCTTCAGCTCTCTATCAGCAACAGTTGTTAGTCTCCTGACAATCAGCTGGTATCTGATACTAATCGGCTATTTCTTCCAGCTAAGAACAAGTTAACCGCGATATCTTGAACCTAGCATTAAACGATATATTTCAGCAGCTTCTTGGTCCACCAGGACCGGCAGATTACTGGTCAGAAGAGACAGATTGTCGTTCTGGTGGATCTCTCGCTGCACGTCGAAATCGGCGTCCTGAGACGGCTCCTCTGTGTACATTCCACAGTGAAGGAGCCTACTTGTACAACCAATCATGTTGTTTATACCAGTCTATCGTATCCTTTAGACCAATCCGCGCATCAGGGTAAAGCAATCTGTAACCTGTTTCTTTGAGTTTGTGGTTACTAAACCAGTAGTTATTATACAGGAGATCGATTGTCGCTTTTTCGACTTTGGGTTCACGGTCTTCGCTCCGTCTTGCCCTCCATTCCGACCAAGTTGCCAACATCTTTAACAGGAATCGAGGGAGGGAGATTCGATTGTAATGGATTTTTGTGTCTAGTAGCGGTGCCAGATAGGAAAGAAGATCGTATTTTCGATATGTGGAATCATCAACCACATTATACACTTCACCAATAGCCGCAGGATAATCAGCTAAATGAAGTGCCGCTCCTACAACATCGAAAACAGAAACGAGGGGCACCAGTGTGTTCATATTCTTATGGATGACTTGGAGTTGCCCCTTGGCGACCATTCTGATAATTGTGCCAATACCATAGCGGTTGCGAGGACCATAGATTGGGGCAGGGCGTAATATTGTGAACGCCAATTTACTATCTGTGCATATTTTCTGAACAATTTGTTCTTGCTCCCATTTCGAACGATCATACGGGTTTGTAGGGGTCTTTGGATCATCCTCTCGAACAGGAAATGTACTCGGTATTCCGTATACTCCAGCACTACTCACTAGCATCAGCTGGGACACATCGGCATTTATGGCGGTGTGACATAGGTGCTGGGTTCCCTCCACGTTCACGGCATACAAGTCCTCCCATTTGGCTGAGTACCTGAATAAAGCTGCAGTATGATACACAACCTTAACTCCGCGAAGGACGGCTTCAAGTGATTTCGGATTTCGGAGATTGCTAGGAATGAAGTCTGCCTTTGGGTTGAGAAATGTCCTATTAGCTTCTGGAACATCTGTAGCACGCACTGAAAACCCGTCCACGGTCAATAAGGCATCCACTAAATGGCTCCCCAGAAATCCACAGGCACCGGTCACCAGTACTTGCTGTTTCTTCATCCTAACCATCCCTCAATCTATCTATAGCAAGCCTACCATCCCTGTTTGTCGTTCATGTTGACCAAAGAGCAAATACCCCAAAAGAATCCCCAGATAGAGCCACAGGGGATATAGCAGAAAGAGAAACAACGCGATGAAATCAATCAATCCTGCAGTACTGAAATACTCGAACTGGAAAATGCAGCTATTAATCATGAAATCTCGTCCGTTGGCTGCTCTTCCTGTCCACTGCCACATCCAATCGAACCAGCCCAAGTTTAAGTAGAGCGACCCTGCCACAACCCAAAACAACAGCACCGTGACAAACCCAAGTATTTTGGTGGCCTGCTGTGAAATGCGATACAACCACCGATTGCGTAACCACACAACCACTGCTCCACATAAAATGAGCAAAAAAGGATCGAGGAGAAAGCTCATGTTTGCAGACTAACGTTCCCTTGCATAAAAACCCACGTACGCTTAGATCTGGACCTCGTTCTTTCTGGCTATGCAAAACACTACGGTATCGCAGCACCTGTTATCATTGAAGTTATTAGGCGCGACCTAGTGTTCGGTCGTAGCGCCTCCAGTTTTCAGAATAAGCTTTATTTGTTTTAGCAAGTTCTTCGAGCGATTTTTGACGTATATACTTTGTTTCGAGAATTTCTGAGGGATCCGCTTCGATTTGTGCTGCGATTTCACGGGCTAGGCTGATTGGAGCCCCCGATTTGACACATGCAACGACAATTTTTTCTTTGATGAACGGTTCGGTGTCGCCAGATTTCTTCGTGACCGATTTTACCATGATATCACCATGGGCAGAAAGCATGGTGCATTCTCATTTATCTTTCGGTGTCATTCGGAACAAACAAATCGAACTTTTTCACTCATTGAGTTTTTCAGCCATCAGCGAATAATGGCGGTCTCGGTATACATGAAGATCAAGGACCAGAAAATCTTGGAATACCGTTCGAAGTTCCTCTTCTGAAAATAAGTGATGTGGAAGCCCCTTTTCGAACCCTTCTAAGGGAACAAAAGTTCTGGGTTCAATTTCCTCTCCACGTTTTGTTGGATGACCTTGAGGTACTGGAACGGTTACCCAAACTAGCCCTCCAGGTTTGAGAACACGCCGCATTTCGCTAATCGTTTCCTCAATGTCTCTTATGCGATTATGGTGAATCACTTGCACGCTGATGATGGCATCGAAAAACGCGTCATCATAAGGGAGTTGTTGGATATCTGAGAGGGTTGCATGTGCAGTTAACCCAGCTTCTGCTAGCTGTTGGATAGTTTCACTTAATCCTGTGGGTGCGAGATCCAGTCCAAACACATCAAATCCCATCTTTGCCAAAAACACGGTGTGCCGTCCACTGCCACAACCTAAGTCTAAAACTCGTTTCACGCCTTTAGCTTGCAAGCGTTTCGCAATATTGGTCATTTCTTCATGAATTGGTTCACGGAGAAACTGACCCTTTGCATACATGTGCTCCCATGCCAATCGATCTTCTTTGACTTCTTTTTCCCGTTTTGAGAAAGCGGTCACTATCCTACACGTTTTCTGATATTCAAGCTCGTTTTTCTTCGCCCTATTTAAACCATGAGACAGATGGGAGAATTTGTAACTAATTCATAACACCAGTTTGTGTTTTTGCTAATTCAAGTTAATCTAAAAAGAGAAGAGATGACATGAACTTGGATAAGGAGATGTGATAATGCGGAAACGGCGCATCATAGCCATCGTTTCTGTGTTCCTATTGTTAAGTGTGGTTAGCTGGCTGGCCTTAACTTATATCATATTGCCACCAGATGGAGAACTGCAAGTACAGACTACCGAAGTGATTGGCACAGTGAACCAGCTGGTGGGAGTGAACGATTATGGACCAGACGTCACCGAGTTGTATGAGGATCAGGTTGGCTATGATTTGTTCCGTGAGTTAGGGTTACAACGATTACGGGTATGGTGCCAATTTGGTGCTCAACTCGCGTGGGGGCTAGGATGGGGTTGGTATCACACCATATTCAACGGCTCATCGATGGCAGATGCCCAAAATCCAAGCTTCTATAACTGGACATATCTCGACATCCTCTTTGAAGTCGTCAACCAAACCGGCGCTCAACCCATTCTGACGTTTACCGGTTGTCCGCGCTCCATTGCACAAGACGGGATGCCCAATAAGCCTCCACTAAATTATGATGTCTATGCAGAAGTGGTCGCACGCGTGTTAATGCATTACACCCAGGATTGGCCTGGAGGTTCCGGTCACACCTACTCCATTGATTATGTCGAAATTGGGAATGAACCCAACCTTGAACCGTTCTGGAATGGCTCGTCACAAGAATTCTTTGACTTATATGCCGTCGTCTCACAAAGGCTTGACCAACTGGGAGGCACTTTCAAGATTGGTGGACCAGGATTGGCTGATGCTGGTCTCCACCGATGGACTACTGACTTTCTATCCAATGTCAGTGCAGGCAATCTCCCCTTGGACTTTTTCTCCTGGCACTCCTATTGGGAAAATCCTGTTCAAGTTGTTTTGTCAATGCAGGTAGTAAAAGATGTACTGATAGCCAATGGATATGGTGATGTCGAACGCGTATTCGATGAATGGGGCTTAGATCTTCTATCCGAGGTGGGGTGGGGAACAATGCAAGGTGCGTTACACGCTACTGGAGTATTGACTGTGGCAGCTCACCAAGGAATCAATATCACTTGTTTTGCAGTAAGTAAAGATACTCCTGTCCACCCGGATTTTCATGGGTTGTTTGGCGAGGAAGCAAACTTTGGCTTACTCACCCGGAACCCGACAACCCCAAAACCCACTTATCATGCACTAAAACCCTTCGTGACAGTAACTGGGAATCCCATCCTCCAGACCACCTTAATCCCGCAACCAGCATTAGCTTTCCTCCCCTACTACTTAACCTACCTAGCCACTCAGGGTGAAGGGCGATATAATTACACACTTCTTGTAGCCAATCATGGGCTGAGATCGATTCGCTGTCGCATCACTCTTCAAGGTACTCCTCAAACTACATATCTTGTACAAACCCGTGAGCTTTCAGATGCGTCCCTTAACCAGTACAATGACTGGACTCCGCCGACCACCGAGGAAACCAGTGACATCATCATCCAGTTCCCACCGCAATCGGTTATCTGGATTAAAATTTTCACCAGCGGTCCATATGCCAATCTTACTCGTCCTTCCACCGTACATGTGCAACTCTTTGTGATAACGTCCGATGTAGCCTACTTAAAACTACAAAATATCGTTAAACAAGGGTAACTAGTCTGTTCAACCTAGCATTACCGACCTATGACTTCATCTCCGTCGAGCCAGACAATGAGATTAATCTGATTTGATGATTTGCTTCTCTGTATCTTTGACTACTCCATTTGTCACATCATCAAGGTTTATTGTTCTGTGATAGGCATGTAACTCATTCAGACTGGCATATTATTGCGTGTACTTCTCCCAATCATATCCAACCAAGAAACGGATGTCCTACTCAACTCCAGTCTGTACACATCAGTGTGTGTTGATAGAGGTAAAATATCTCAGAAGATTTAAGCCAACAATTTCGCATTAATGTGCCTGTGGGATGGCACGTGGTAAAACAAACAGCAATAAATTGGATTGAAAAAAACCAACCGCGCCTCATCGAAATAAGTGATAAAATCTGGGAATACGCCGAACTGGGCCTCTTAGAATTCAAATCCGCAACCTTACTGGCAGACACCCTTGAAGAAAATGGCTTCCAAATACAACGCGGCGTCGCTGACATGCCCACCGCATTCATCGCCAACTATGGCAAAGGACATCCAATAATTGGAATAATGGGTGAATATGATGCGCTTCCTGGCCTATCACAAAAAGCCGTACCGAAAAGGGATCCGATTATTGAAGGTGCCCCAGGTCATGGTTGTGGACATAACATCCATGGAACCTCGGGTTTGGGAGGCGCCATAGCCGCAAAAATTGTTATGGAGCAGCAGAATATCAAAGGAACCATTCGATTCTACGGCACCCCTGCCGAAGAAAATTATGGTGGCAAGTTGTTTATGGTCCGTGATGGGTTTTTCGATGATGTTGATGCGGTACTAAGCCACCACCCAGCCAGAATCAATTCCGCCCTGTTGGGAAGCTCCAATGCCATCAAATCCTACAAATTCCATTTCTATGGCAAAACCGCTCACGCCGCAGGCTCTCCAGAACTAGGACGCAGCGCCCTTGACGCCGTAGAACTCATGAACATCGGTGTAAACTTCATGCGCGAGCACATCATCGATGACGCACGAATTCACTATACAATTGAGCAAGGTGGCACCCAACCCAACATCGTCCCCGATTATGCCCGCAGTTGGTACTTTGTCCGTGCCCCGGAAATGGATCAACTCGAACACATCTACCAGCGGGTCCTCAAAATCGCCGACGGCGCCGATTTAATGGCTGGAACCACGCACACCGTGGAACAAGAAATGGGATATTACAACCTAATCCCAAACAAACAGCTCAGCACCCTCATTGTAGCCAATATGCGCGAAATCGGACCACCCCAATATACTGCTGAAGAAATCAAATTTAGTAAGACTATCGTCCAAGATTTAACACCTGACGAGAAACGTGCAACCCTCGCGACACTCAGACACCCCCAATGGGAAAGATTCCTTGATCTAACGCTCAGTAACACCGTCGAAGAGCCCTGGGATGAAGGACTGGTGTGGCACGGATCCACCGATGTTGGTGACGTCAGTTGGAAAGCACCAACCTTAGAATTTGTCACTACCACCAGCTCTGTCTTTGACCCCTTTCACTCTTGGCGTACTGTGGCCCATTCCGGTATGAGCATTGGTCACAAATCCCTCATCTTTGCTGCTAAAACTATTGCCACCACCGCCCTCGACCTCCTCACCAACTCCGATGCCCTCAAAGATGTCCAAGACGAATTCAAACACCGCATGCAAAGCCGTACCTACAAATCACCTCTTCCTCCCGACATGAAGCCCCCACTCGAACGAGCGCGCAAACAAGCCGAAAGCTACCGACCACCCGGATAAAGTAACCTTACTCGAAAAACGTCTTTGAATCAACACCGGCAGCTTCAAGCCGGCGAATCGTTCCCTTATATGGATCACATCGTTCTTCTTCCAGATTTTCAACCAATCGCATATCGAGGTCAGCTAACCGTGAAATAAGAAGCTCCCGTTCCGCTGCAGGCATTAATCGAGGATCTGTCATCGCCGCCACATGAAAACTCGCCTTTGCCTGCAACAGATGCTGAATCCCTTGGAACGGTAACTCAACGGACTCACCACGGGCACCCGTCCGCTCCTGAAATCCTTCCGGTGTGGCCGCTTTGAGGCTCAGGCGAACATGCACCTTCTCAAATCGCGCCACCTGCCGTGCATAATCTGCATCCGCACCAAATAGTACGCCATTTGTTTCCAACATAAACGATTCAAACAACGACGCCTCAATAAGCGGAAGCACCGCTAACAAATGCGCCTTACACAGCGTTGGCTCCGCCCCCGAAATCCGCGCCTTCCGAATATACCCCTCCCGAACAGCAGTCCATAACGCATCCACCAACGCTTCAGGAGTGTAAAACCGCCCCCGACGCTCCGGATACTCCCGAGAATCATCCACCCAACAAAAAATACACCGCAATGGACATCCTACCGCATAAGCCGTCGCAATCCCACCGTATACCCCCGCTACATACACATCTGTGTATTTTCTTGCTACATCTGCATGACGACACACCACCTCCTGCGTCGCCTCCGCTAGCTCAACAGGATCATAGGGTGCACTCGACGGTGTCACTTCTCGAGGAAAACGCTCCATCACGATGAAGGAAGACAAGCCAACAAATTAAGTGTGTTGTCAAAACCTAACAGAACCATTTAACACGTACTAAGTCTGATTCGAAGAGAGAATGCCCTTTTTTACTTCAGAGGTAGAATTGTGACAGAATAATTCTCGTAGTCTAACCCATTATAAATCCCTCAACAACGAGTGAAACTGAATTTAGAAAAAAGATGAGAAAGACGCCCGAAGGCGTCTTAGGACTATTTTCACTTGTTAGCATGTTTACGACGTCGAAGTGCAATGCTCCCACCTAAGCCGATCACAACACCGATTATGATGGCCGCTATTGGGAAGCCAGGGATTGGTGGGGGGGGTGTGAATGGTTGTATGGCGACTTCGATTGATTGACTGCTACTCCAGGGGCTAGCGGTTGCATCGTCATCAACAGCCCGAACACGGAAGAAGTATTCTCCATCGGAGAGACTAGTTACTGCTTGGCTGGTGCCAGTCGGAGTCCAGCTGTCGAGGATTGTGGTGAAGCCTGCTGAACTGCTCATTTGGAGTTCGTAGTGATCTATGACGCCATCATCGGTGCTGGCACTCCAAGAAACGGTGAAGTTGCCATCAGTGTCTGTGGTTCCTGGGTCGGTTAATGTTGGTGTGGAGGGAACATCGTTGTATTCGTAGTCGATAGTGATTTCGTGGAGGTGAGCTGAAACATCATAATAGGGAGTGGTGATGTTAACACGGAATCGTAAATCACTACCAGGGTACATGAAGTTGTGCTCGACACCCGGTGTGACAGATTCCCAATGGATGCCTCCATCTGCGGATAACTCGAATCCTAACGAAGTACCACTTGGAACCCAGCTGTCCACTGCTGAGATAGTGGCATTTTCAATTTGCTGATCCGTGGAATCAAGTTCCAAAGACACGGCAGAATGTGTACCAGTGAAGAAGCTAGAAGCGGCGCCTTTATAGATACGCAGAATCAGCAGAAAGATTCCACCGCAAGCGTAGACATAGTCTCCTGAAACGACAACTGATTCCATACGTCCGGCAGGAAACGCCATCCCTGGCAGGGAAACACCGGCTAATATATTCGATGCGTCAACTAATCCAACGCCTGCGGATCCATTCGCTGTAACCATGTAGGGTCCAAAACCCCAACATTGGTAGACAGGTGAGCCAAAAATTCCTGATAGTCCAGGACTACTAGGGTCTGAGACGTTGAGGATATAGGCAGCATTCGTGAGTTCTCCAAGGTAGGCTACATCCCCGTCAACATACATGTCATAATGCGTTCCCCCTAAAGTCCAGCCAGCAAGCATAACTGGTGAAGCGATACTCGAAATATCAAAGTACCACCACGCAAAGTCACTTGTAATATAAAGTGTTGTGCCTTGCACCCAGCAGGAAGTTGCATTGGTTAATCCTGTAATCATGGTGATGTAGTTTAGGTTGAAAGGTGCCGAGGCGTTGAGAATCACTAGTTGGTCCCCATTGCACACATAGACGACTTCTCCGTCCACAAAGACATCCGTAGCAAAATTCAATGAATAAGTATCAACGAGCCGGATATGATAAGGATTAGCCACATCGAATACACGAACGCCTCCACCAGCCCCATAATCAGCAACATAGGCGTAGTTCCCTTGAATGTCAAGTTTCCGGTAGAAATGCCCAGGATCCGCATACCTATCGAGGAAGGCGAAGCCGTGAGGATGCGTGAGATCACACGCATAGAACCCATCAGGACCACCCGCCACATAGGCAATGCCCGCTTCAACACGAATGTCAAGAAGTTCCCAGGGTAAGCTCCAGGCTGCCGTACTTTGTAAATCACTGACACCTGCAGAATCTCCAGCAATTCGCACGATGTATATCCCATTTGATACTGCGATGATGATGTCTCCTCCGTATAATTCGACATCATAGACAGGAGATGATGGAAGATGAATGGCCAGTGAGGGATGGGTCGGATCAGCAACATCAAGGAGAATCGTCCCACTGGTTGTGTCCGCGACTACGAGGGTGTTCGATTGGAGAGCCAAGCGCCGGGCAATCCCCGGTGTATCATAATGCCCAATGATAGCTGGAGAGCCGCTGCAATTCACAATATACACACCGCCAAGGCCGGCAGCGACATAGGCGAGATCCCCCTCGACTAAGATATCCATGGCTATCCCCGTAGGAAGAGGTAAGGTCGCAATGGGTAATACAACGTAGGGATTGGAAATGTTAAGGAGTGTAATACCCAGTGGCCCTTCCGCGAGGTATGCGATTTGCCCTTCAATGGTAAGCCCTTGACAGAAAATGGAAAGATAAGATGTTGGCAGAAGCGTTGGGGCAACAGGATTTTCGATGTCAATGATTTGAAAGCCTTGACCACTCATCGAATTGTTGACGGCAAGATAGCAGAAGTGGCCTTGAACTTCCATATCCGTGGCATTCCCAGTGATGGACCCAACAAAGCCACCCATAATTGGCGAAGTGAGGCTAGTAACATTGTAGAATCCCACACCCGAGCCAGGAGCTAGACTGGACATCATCGCCCAATCACCTGACACCTCCAAAACCGATTGGAACACCCACCCGGTCTCAACCGCTAATGGAAGGATTGTTGTTGGATTGGAGATATCAAAAATCTGAAAATCTGCGCCAATACTTGAATCCATGACCGAGGCAAAGAGCGCGCGACCATGAACATCAACATCAAAGCATACAGCTCCAGTAATATACATACCTAGTGTAGTTACAGAGATATTACGCGTGTTCGTAAGCGATCCTGAACCCCATCCCGATGCTGTCGTCGCCCCACCATCTAAAAACGTGGTCGTGGTGAACTCTTCCGAAAAACTACCTGTTCCGGGAACTTGAACAGGAGGAACCTTAGCATTGTCTATAGCATCGATTGTCGGAG
>JBHLNC010000358.1:0-2781 GCA_048937435.1 Promethearchaeota archaeon
AAGCGTCAGGACTTCGGCCCCACCAGCCTATACGCCGAGTTGCAGGAGCGGCTGGCGAAGGACGCCTGGGCGCGCGTGTGCGCCAGCCAGCAGGGCGTGCTGTATGTGGAGCGAGATTATAACCTGATGGTGACTTCCGAGCGAGCGGCGGTCACCGCGCGCAAGACGCTGCACAAGGGGGTATGGACCGACAGCCTGGACATCGAGGAGCGGCCCGACTACGCCTGGCCGGTCAAGAAGGTCAAAATGTCCGGCTTGCGCTACCCCGGCGGCGGGGCCACCGTCATCCCCTACTTTTCCGAAGCGCCCGGCGACCTTCAAAAAGTGTTCGGCAGGGAAAACCCCCAGGACCGCAAGATATTGACCACCCAGGCCGACCTGAACGAGCGCTGCGGCCTGCAACTCGCCAAGGACAACCAGCGCTGGCATACCGTACGCGGGCGGTTCGTCAACGAGGGTTCGTTTGGCGTGGTGCCGCAAAACACCTTTCCCGCCGTCATCGAGTCGGGGGACAACAACCGGGGATTGAGTTGGACACCCGACCTGGTGCCCCGGCGCATCCGGCGCGGCTACGACCACGACATGGGTACCATCGACGTAGAAGTGGAATTCGAGCCGTCCTCTACCGGCGCATCGGGCGTGACGGTGCTTATGCCGCCCGAGCCGCCCACCCAGACGCCCACCTTGCCGCCCTGGGACCCCCCACCGATACCGCCCATCACGCCGCCCAGTGTCACCACGCCACTGGCCGCCGGGGCCGCCGACGGGGCGCTGGGAGCCTACTACACCGATGACAAGGGGGCCACCTGGGAGCGGCGCGTCAACGGGCTGTACACGGGGGCCACCGGCACCTCGCAGCTTTACTTCAACTACCTGATCTACGACGGCTGGTGGTGGACGCCCAGCAAGCAGGGCACCAGCGACCCCGAGTACTCTATCTGGTGGGGCTGCGGACCGAACTTCCTGGTGCGCAGCGTGGACGCCGGCAAGCACTGGCAGGACTACACGCCCAACGTGCTGGCCTCGACCAGCGCGCCCACCGGCAGCGCCAACGTGTTCAACTTCGTCCAGATCCACGACGACATCCACAACGACGGCACCTTTTACATGCTGGCCGAACGCTACGACACGACCGACGCCCGCTGGAAGACGTGGATTGTGCACACCGCTGACGATTGGATCACCTGCGACTGGCACGAGATGACCCTGTTGACCGTCGACGAAGACACCGGCCACATCTACCTGAACGGCTACACCGGCCACAGTTTTACATTGCCCGGTGGAGGCACCTGGCTAGAGGGCGTGACCAATCCCGAGAACGTCAGCGCCGAAGACGACGACTGCATGCGCGCCTATGCCATCTACCAGGGTGGCGCAGTCGGACCCGAGCTATATATGAGTATTGATTTTGACCTGGGCACGGAGATCATCGTTTGCTACAACCATACCGACGACGACGGCTACAATGTCAGCCACGAGATCGACGCCAACAACTCGTGGGGCGTGACAGACGCCTTCGAGGTGCGCGGCAAGCTGCTGCCAGGTGATGGGTTTACGACCTTCTATTCCATCAACCCCGAGCCGGCCAGGTATTACGGCGTCAACTACGACCCCGGTTTCCCGGCCACGACCTGCTTTACCTTCCGCTACGTGCGATTGTTCCGTGCCTTCCGGCTGGGAAATGGTATCGGCAACACTTATTACAGTGATGTGGATTTCGTGCGCTTCTACGCCAGCGGCACCGCCGACCCCGGCGTCCGCCCGCTGGCCATGGACCTGGACAGTGAGAACAGCTCACGCTTGTACGTCACCGCCTGGACCGGAGCGGGCGACATCCGCCTGTTCCGCTACGACACGCTCAACCTGGACTCGGCCCCGGCTCATTTCCAGGTGGGGCAGGCCACCGATCAGGAGGTGTTTACTTCCAAGACCTACTACGCCGTGCCCCGCTCGCCGCACCTGCCCGGCGTGGCCGGTTTCGGCGATTTCGTGTACCTGTTCGGGCGCTGGGACGACGGTACGCTGCGGCACGTCATGCTCAGCACCGACGGGGGGGGCAACTTCACCGACCTGGGCGACGGGCAATGGACCGGCACCGCCTACCGGGTAGGCGGCTTTTCGGCCCCTGACGCGGGGAACCTGTACGCCTTCCTC
Organism: Promethearchaeota archaeon; assembly: GCA_048937435.1. Taxonomy (GTDB): domain Archaea; phylum Asgardarchaeota; class Hermodarchaeia; order Hermodarchaeales; family Hermodarchaeaceae; genus Hermodarchaeum. The sequence goes on from JBHLNC010000358.1 coordinate 2,155, forward strand.
AACGCCGCCTCCCCCCGGCTGTGGACCACGGTCAACACCGGCAGCGCGTGGACCGACCTGAATTCCATCCCGTTCAGCGTGGAGCACGGCGCGGTGAGCCGCCACTCGGCGGGCGACCTGGAATTCCTGATCGGGTCCAACGCGGCGGGCAGCGTGCAGGCTGCTTGGCAGGCCACGCCCTACACCGGGGTGTGGATCGATGCCACCGGCGTGCTGGGCCAACGCCTGCCCACGGCGGCCGACGGGGGCAGTGACATCAAAAGCATTTTCTGGCTGGGGATACCGCTGACATGAGCCAGTATCACGACCTGGTGGGGGCGCTCACCTGGCTGGTGATCGAGCGCCTGCAATCGAAGGGGCAGTACACGCGCGGGGTGCTGGGCGACGGGCAGGGCCACGTCCAGGTGCCGGGCCGCACCGACTTCTCCTACGTGCGGCCTGACCGCTACACGACCAGGCGCTTCGAGGTGTTCAACAAGCGGGTGGACGCGCCCGAGGGCACACCGGTCATCGTCGGCGAATTGCCCTGGCAACCCGGCCTGACCCAGGTGCTCAGCGCCGACTACGACGTGTACCTGGGCGTGGGCTGGGGGGACGGCATCGGGGTCACCAAGCACGGGGCCACCC
>JBHLNC010000359.1:0-2778 GCA_048937435.1 Promethearchaeota archaeon
GTTTCGCAGTTTATGATACGCTGCTAAGGCAAATGTTCGGTCACCCATCAGATACCGTCCAGATCCAGACACAAGTACGATCCGGTCGGCATCACCATCCCATGCCATGCCCATGTCAACATCTTTCTCCTTGACAAGACTGATCAATTTCGTAAGATTAGCTTGAGTGGGTTCAGGTAAGCGGTTTGTGAAGAAGCCGTCCGGTTCGCAAAATAGAAGTTCGGTCTGGGCTTCAATTGATTTCATGAGTAACGGTACAACTCTAGATGCAGCGCCTCCACCACAGTCTGCCACAACATGAAATTGACGTTTTCCAAGAAGTTTTCGATTAATCTGTTTTACTAAGTTTTCGATATACTGATGGCGGTAATCATCAACTGGAATGTGGTGTCCACTTTTCTGCCAAGGCGCTCGTGATTTTTTTGAAGCAAAGTAAAAAGCTTCGATTTTTCTTTCCATTTCTGTTGTATAGGCTGCTCCATCCGCTCCCCACAATTTGATTCCATTAAATTCTGGTGGATTATGGCTTGCGGTCACCATTACTCCACCATCGAATTCTAATCGCGGAATAGCGTAAGAGAGCAGTGGGGTTGGAACGAGGCCCAATAAGTGCACATTACATCCACCGCTCATCAAACCAGCACTGAAGGCAAGTCCGAGCATTTCACTCGAGATTCTCGAATCCCAACCTATACCCACTGTTCTTTCTTGTCCCAAATAGTTCGCCATGGCAAGCCCGATATCTTGTGCCACGTTTGCTGTCAACTCTTCATTAACTAGCCCACGAAATCCTTGAGTACCAAAAAGCCGTGGCAATACAGACTCCTCTCTAAAGATTCAAAATGACATAAACGGGTATTAATATGTATGATACTCAGCGCATCAATGCGTTTCAGTTAGAACATATTTGTTGGTACGTTCTGTCGAGAAACTAATGATCGCGTTTCTTCAATGGCAGTGCCAATTTCTTTACGAATCGTTTCGATACGTTCCGATTCGAGATAGGGCTCCATGGTCCAAAGCAGGAGGCTGGTATACAACTCCTTCGGATCCAGAAGCTCCTCAATATTCCGGATTGTCTTCAATCGGAACAAGTATTCATCCTCATACATGCAGACAATTTCTTTTAATTTCTGGCTCAAGGCATCAACGTGTTCCACAAGTTGATGCACCCGTGGCTCATTTTGTCCTTCTGGTGTTAGTAATCCTGCTCCTCGACGTTGTAATTCCGAGACGCGCTTTTCCATGAGTCGCATCTTGCGAATGGCACTTTCAAAATCTGATGCAAGAGCTAAGACTTTGGGCAGCACATTATCTAACAAGCTCATATTCTTAGTGAGGGCTCGTTCAACGATTCCATCAAAGGAATTGAGTTTCCCAAGATCTTCAACGTTACGAAGATAGTTGATTTTTGATAATGAACCTAAAATTACACGAATTGGGCGAAGGGAATTTCGATGGGCTGATTCCCACCGGTTCATAGCATCGTCAAGACCACCGGTGACTTCTCGCATAGATCGTCCGAATTCACGAATGACTGCTGCAAGATGGTCTTCGTCCATTGTCTCTGAACTCCCGAGGGAATTTGCCGATTTAATGACCCGCATCTAATTCCCTTTACACAGTCTGCAGATTTAACTTCTTTGCTTCGTGCACTGGAAGAAAATACCGGCTATTTAAATGAGCTTTTAAAGCTCAACCCAATGGTTTATAGAAAGTAGGAGGTTCAACCATCAATATGGCGTGGGCACCCGAGTTTGGGACCAGTGGCATTCGAGGCTGTGTACCCGACGAATTGAGCCCTGAAATCGCATGGCACCTCGGGTTAAGCGTCGCCATCAATTTTAACCAACAGCATCTTCTCCTTTGTCATGATAACCGTACCAGTAGCCCCCTACTCTCAAACGCGATTGCTAGTGGCTTGATGGCAGGAGGATCAAACGTTCTCTATGGTGGAGAAGTCATTACACCCGCTGTCAGCTTCTATACACGCCACCAAAAAATCGCTGGTGCAATCCTGATTACCGGCAGCCATATTCCCGCCCATATGTCTGGCATTGAAGTGCTTGGAAATGATGGCGCACCCGTTGATAGACAACTCGAACAAAAAATTGAACACCTCACCCAATCCAACCCGGCTCCAGTCGATTGGATGTACACCGGAGAAATAACACCAATCAACGACGTCGGACAGTATTGGGTTGACCAAGTCCTCACTCAGGGTGACATCAATCTAATTCGACAACGTAAATTCAAAGTTGTACTTGATGCAGCCAACGGAACAGCCATCCCTTGGCTTGTCGAGGTTATCAAACAACTAAATTGCACTGTCATTGGAGTCAACATGGAGCCCAGCCCCTTCTATCCAGGCCGTTCGCCCAATCTCCGAGTCAAACTCCTTTCACAAGCCACAAAGATGGTCAAAGAAACCAAAGCTGATATTGGAATAGCTGTTGATGGTGACGCCGATCGAGCATTCTTCATTGATGATAAAGGACGTGCACTCATGGGTGACGTTTCTGGAACACTCCTCGCACAAATTGAATTGCAGCGTCACAGAGGTGGAACCATCGTCACGCCCATCAATTCTAGCAACCTGGTTGATGACATCATAACCCAACATAAAGGATGCGTGGTTCGTAGTCGAGTGGGTCCCCCCGCTATTGTAGCGGCAGTGAAAAAACACCAAGCACTCTTCGCGTTCGAAGAGTCAGGAAAAGCCATCTACCCCCACCTCAACTATCTATCCGATAGTGGTCTAGCCACAATACACCTACT
>JBHLNC010000360.1:0-2758 GCA_048937435.1 Promethearchaeota archaeon
AGGTCGAAGAGCCCCTCCTTGATCTCCCCCCCCTCATCCACGTAGCGGATGGAGAGATCCCCATCCGTCGTCGGAATGCCGGCAGTTCGGTGCTAGAACATAGTACCTGTGGGCTTGGTTCTCGCCTCAAACGATGTCATCTACTGGATTCTTGTCGCCGTCCTGTACAGTGGGTATACAATTGTTTTTGGTTCCCTTGCCCCCCGACTCATCGAAAGACGCGAAAAGCGCAAATCACCCCAACAAGATATTCCACCACTACTTCCACTGGCTTCCTCCCCTCAAAGGGCTACTCATGATAGGCGTGACGAAGAGTAGCTTTTATAAGGTGCATTCTAGTGTTAAGGGCATCACTCTCCTAGCTGGAGGGACCTAGAAACAATGTCTGAAGCAAAGTCAGAAACCACGGATGAAAAAACGTTCATCACTATTGATGCGATTGATCTGGTTAAACACGGGTCTGAACTTGGAGCTGCGCTTGTCAACTTCCTCGGAGAAAAGCTCGACAAAGATATTCAGGTGTCTTTAGCAGAAAATGAAATCTACGTTCGTAGTGACAAACCAGCTTATCCTTCAAAAACTCAACTTCGCGTTTACTTGAAGCGATTCCTCCACCTGAACGCTTTAAGAGAGGATCTGAAACTCATTTCTCCTGGCAAAAATAAGTTTGCTATCATCGAGTACGTGACAGTTGTATATGTGGAAGAATAGAACCTCCCTAGCAACTTTTTCGCGATCCATGTGATATTTCCCAAAATAGGCTAAATAGATACTCTCTTTTGCCACAAGGTTTAATAGTATAAAGCCGACAAAAACCCCGAATATCTGAATTGGCGGAGATAGGACGCTGGGGCACACGGAACTCCCTCCTATCCCAATATTTCCATCTCCCCTCCTCCTCACATGAATTATGTTTTCCAAACCCCAAGTCCCTCCATCGCCTTCAGAAAACATATTCACCGCGCGGATATTCTTCTCTCACTTAGTTGTGTCATTGTTTTGTAGAGGGGGCTAAGACCAAAATAGCGTAAACCTTAAGGCTTAAGACCACTCATTCAGGCGCTTAACTAGCGGGGTCACTTAATGCGGCATCTGAAAATCCTTGTAATTGGCCATCAAGGTGTTGGAAAAACGACTCTCATCAAGAGCGTTACAAAAAACACTATTTCCACTGATGTCAACGGTCGTACAGTTTGCCTTGATTTTGGTACCCTGGAATATCGTGACCTCAAAGCCCATCTCTTTGGCAGTCCAGGTATGCGGCAATTCAATCTGGTCAGAAAGGCGTTGTCTTCGGGTTCTGATGGAGTCATTTTGGTCGTTGATAGTACTGACCCTGTATCCATTCGCGAGGGTGAACGATACTTCCGTGAGCTTTTTGGTGTTAATCCGCCTCCCTTAGTGGTTGCCGCCAATAAGCAAGATTTACCTGGGGCGATTCATCCGAAAAAGATTGAAAATATCCTCAATGTTCCTGCCCCCGTATTTCCCACACAAGCACATCGTGGCATCGGGCTCGACCCTCTTATCATCAATTTCATTCGATATCTCGGTGAGATCGGCAAGGGTTTGAATCTCCCGTCTCTTCTGGGGAAAGCATAATCAAATGGCAAACTTATGATACAACAAATTCCATTTCCTTTCTTGCGGAATTTGCACAATCCTTTTTAACGACCGATTATCTGTTGCTTCAATCCGGAGGATAGTCCTATGGTCGAAGAGTTAACTGATGACACAATTGAAGATTTTATCAAACAGCACGAGGTTGTCATCCTCGATATCTACACCGTTTGGTGTGGACCCTGTAAAATGCAGGCAGCGATTCTTGATGATTTAGGGAACGGGTTGGATGCAAAGCGTGTAGTAATTGCAAAGATCGATGCAGATCAAGCTCCGGAAACCTCACAAAAATATCAGATTCGTGCCATTCCAACCTTAATTCTGTTCAAGGATGGTAATCCTGTCAAAACACATGTTGGAGTCTGGCCACGGGAAGAAATCGAAAACGAACTCGCTGTATTACTCTAAGTTCATGAATTCTATTAGGATCAATCCAATCCAGTTCAACCTGATAATATACATCAGGAAGACAGCAAAACAGCTAGTCACTCTATTTCAATCTACTTGCATCACAATTCCTTGAAAGTGATGAATGGAAAGAAGAGCTAGCCTCTAGAAGAAGAACGTCCGCCTTTTCGGCTTATCCTCATCATCTTCGGTTGCTTCAGTTACCGCAGGCTCTGCTGGAGCTGCTGCCACTGGTGCTGGCTCAGGAGTAGCGACTGGTTCTGGAGTAGGCTCTGGTTCAGGAGCTGGCTCAAGTGCTGGTTCGAAGCTTGGTATTGGTTCATCTGGAACATCAAATTCGGGAGCTGGTTCGAAGCTTGGTGCTGGTTCTGGCTCCATCTCAAGTGGAAGTTCAGGTTCAAGTGATGGTTCTAATTCCGGTGTTTCAGGCTCTTCAGGTGCAAGAAACACATCGGGAGCAGGTAGGGCTTCGATGGATTCAGGTTCCGGAATAGGTTCAGGGATAGGCTCAGGTGCTAGGTCTGGAACTTCCTCAGGTTCGGGAACCGGAGGAATAGGCGGAGGGGTAGCTTCAAGCTCAGGCTCAGGAATAGGTTCTGGTTCGGGTTCAGGTTCAAGAGTAGGTTCGAACTCAGGAAGAGGCTCAGGTTCGGCTTCAGACTGAGGTTCGATTTCTTGGAGACCTGGAAGGATATCTTCAACAGCAGCCTCCTCTTCGCCGAAGGTTACA
>JBHLNC010000361.1:0-1645 GCA_048937435.1 Promethearchaeota archaeon
GTTGTTTCAAGGGATAGACCCGCCATCATTTAGGTGATGCTGGTGGCAGGCGTGGATTTCGCACTAGCCTGCGGGGGCAGGGCCCGGTTGACCTAGCATCCCTCGGAGGGTTTCCTGGAGAGTTTCGAATTGTTTCCGTAATTGGGCTTCTTGTTTTTCTAGTGATTTTACTCGAACTTCCAAGGCCTCCTGCTGCTCCTCCAAGGATTTTTTCGCACTGGTTTTTGTTGTCTTAAAGAGTAATGGACCAGCGGCTTGATAGACCACACTCTTTGCGGTAAGACCCTTCACCTGTTCAAGGGCATTATTGGTTTCGGCTAGTTGCTGTTTGACTTGGACCAGCAAGGCTGTCACATATTGCAAACTATCACGTGTTTGTTGAACTCGTGCAAGTTGTTGGCGAACACGTGGTGGAAGTTCTTCACCCATTTTTCATCACCGCAAATTGGTGTACACCATCAGCCACCAAATACAATCGCACAAGCGAGGTTGCGGCAGCACGAAGCGCCGTAACGTCCTTGGCGGCAAGGTGAAACACTATTTGATACTGATTGGACTTAACCTGAAGCGCAACTCTTTTTGAATCTATCGACGCAAATTCTGGTTTTAGAGCAGCAAGGATTACATCTCGATTTGCTAGGTTTTTCGTATGGAGTGTTATGGTAAGTGTGTATTGTTGGGTTTGTGCTGAACTCGAGTACCCGGGAGGAGTTACCATCGTTTCTGATCTCCCATTGGTTTGGTCAAAAAATGTTTGGTTACTATTGAAGGCCCTAGTGGGTGTTGTTCATCCAGAGACAAAAAATCTATCGACCTGTATTGAACAATTCCCACTCGTAACAGTGCTGATTTCCCTTTCGGTGTGGGAAGGTCTTCACGAGTAAAATTAGGCAGGTCCAATGCCTGCGCTAGTAATTTAGCGTTATTTTGGTCAGCGGAGGAATCGGGTATAACAAACAGATTTTTGATACCACTTGTGGGTTTATCCTTGCTTTCTCGAAGTAATCGGGTTGTTTTTATTATAATGGTGGGAGGCTGAAATTCCCAGGTTTCACCGTTAAATTTGAGAAAGCCAAGGCGTCCAGGGTTTCCATGATAGGCTCCAACAAGTAGTATTCGCGTTGAACCAAGATTCTGTGCTGTATCACAGAATTCGGCGAAGCTTTGTTTACCTCGAGTAAAGCGAATAGACCCCGGAATCACCCGAGAGAGTTCTTTAATGAAGCTGCGAAGACGTTGAGTAGGTTTGCGAGTAGTCCCAATGGCAATCACTATGTTCGCCCGCTCGCAGAGCGTTCACGAAAAGACCGGAGAATTTTCTGAGCGTCGGTGGCAGGAACATAGGCTCCACCTGTGTAGGTGTGTCCACATTTACGACAGGCCCAGATTCCGGTTGATAAGCGGCGAACCGCTTTAGTTTGACAGCTGGGACATTTATGCAGAATTTTCATGTTGGCTTCTATCTTTGCTACTCGCTGTCGGAGGGTGACTCCATATCGGGCACCAAAACGCCCTGCTCGTCCAGCTTTTTTTGTTCGACCCATGGAATTACTCACCGTTTGGGAAGCTGTTTACGCATGTTTTTAACAATTGTGCTCGCGCGTTCAATAGCATCAGTAATTTCCTGATAAGTGAAAGGAACCTC
>JBHLNC010000361.1:1655-2755 GCA_048937435.1 Promethearchaeota archaeon
TTCTGCATCGAAGAAATGGTGTCATCACCATCAATAGCAATGGAAATTCGACCGTCCATGACATTCTCTTCTTCCAGACTAGGATCAGCAATAAGTGTTCCATCGATTTTTGCAAAGGTGACCGTAAGTGGTGGTGGACCCATTTCGAGAGGAACCGTTTCTTCCAGTAGTTCAGCTGTGCCGTCTTTAGTAATATTGACCTTTGGAAGTTTGGTGTTCATCAACGCGCCAATAGCCGCTAGGGAGGACGCATCAATGAGGTTACCATGGTCAGCAAGAATATAGAAGTCTAACATGACCAGGTAAACGTGCTCACCAGCTTCGATACATAGGGAAGGCCTGTGTATCGCACTTGAATGGCGAATTCCACGATCCACCACTCGCGCTAATTCGATGGCTTGTTCACCAGGTGGACCCAACTCAAATTCAGGAGAAGCAATGGGGAAGAGTTCCGCTGAGGTAATAACAACGCCTTCATTGGGAGTGTCAGGGAAAGGCTTTCCAACCTGGATTTTAACTCCAGCAATTACTCGGCTCTTTCCTAACCACGCTTCGGAAGAACCTTCAGCCTTGGAAATAACGTCTAAAGTGAATTTGATTGGTCGAACTTCATCAAACCCTCGACCATCAACCCGTTTTCCTTCGCGTAGTAATGTACTAATCCGTTCTCGATCAATTTCTGCAACTATTTTCATTGTCATCTCACTCCGTCACATTCGATGATTCAGTTTTCTTCTTTTTTGACGTTTTCGTTTTCTTTGCCGTCTTTGGTTTTTCTTCCGCCTTCTCGGAAGTAGTTCGTTTGGTGCGTTTTCGTGTTGGTTTGAGCTCTTCATCTTTGAGCTTTTCTTCTTTGACTTCCTCAAGCTCCTCAAGAGGTTCTGGTGAAACATCGGCGATTTGATCACGAATCTTCGCGTACTTCTTCAAGAGAGCCTCTTTTTGCATTTCGTGAATCTGGTGGATGCCTTCTTCAGCCATTCGAATAGCAGTAGCAAATTCCTTCTTCGTGAGTTTGCCATCCATCTGAAGAAGGGTAATTTCACCACGCTCGGGAGCCATTACCGTGGGAACATCTGCATCCCCAATTTTGTCTTCGA
>JBHLNC010000362.1:0-2744 GCA_048937435.1 Promethearchaeota archaeon
TCAGCATATCCGGACACAATCAGGTGATCTCCTGCCTCTATAACTGCATCTGGCTTGGGACGCACCCATTTATCTCCCCTCTTGATACACAAAACCCACATACCTGTCTCCTCCTGAACCTGCGCTTCTCGCAACGTCTTGCCAGCCAACGGCGACTTCTTAGACACCTGCACATAAACAACTGTTTCCTCAGCCTCCCTAATAGCCAGCTTCAAAACAGGATGCGGCTCCAACCCCCTAAGCACGACCCCCGCAATCTGCATAGCAGCATCAGCAATTTTCTCCGTGACCACGCCAAGCCTAATCAACCCCAAAAAATTCTTTGACTCCTCAGGGCTGATACATCTAGCCAACACGAGAAGCTCAAACCTAGTATGCAAATCATCCATGTACTCCTCGAGTGTTGCTACCTCTTGAGCCAACTCCTTACTGTTAAGAAGTATAGAGGAGTAGGCAAGATCCATCATAAGCTCCGATGTGTCCTTCAGCTCCGCCAGCATGTCAACAACCTCTTTGAACGATTCCTGCAAAACCATAATTCTAACTCCCAGCAGTCTTAGGAGCTTCACCAGCCAGTTTCTCGAACTCTTCTATGCCCATCGGCGCGCCCCGGGCTATAACGATGTCTCCTTCAAGGACGAATTCGTCCTTTTCCGGATTGATTATAAGATCCTTGCCGCGGCGTATGGCAATTATATCAACGCCCATCTCTGGAGCCAACTGCAAGTCCTTAAGAGTCTTGTTTGCCCAAACCGAACCCTTCTGAATCGGCGTTCGAGTCAAATGCTCCTCAACCTTCTCAAAAGCCTCACGAACAATAGGATGAATACCTATTCCCTTCAACACTATAGCAGCAATATCGGCTGCTGCATCCGAAATCTTGTCAGTGGCTCCAGCTACAACAGAAACGGCAACAAGAGACTCCGCATCTTCTGCATCTCGAGCCGCAAGCATAGCACTCATATCAAGCTGATAGGCAAGCCTGTCAACCTCTCTCTCCATTTCAAGAACCTCCTCAGCCAATGGATGACTGTTAAACAGAGCTGCACAATATGCCAGATCAATCATCAGTTCAGAGAGATCCTTCATCTCCACAAGCAGGTCTCTAACGGAAATGGGCTTGTACTCAATCTTTTCTAAGCGAACCATCTACACTTAAAACTCCCACTGGAACAATCTAAATCCCGTGGTCTCAGTAGAATACACTTCTAATCATAGATAATCTTTGTCCTATCCGTTGCTGAGACCCCTGACCAAATGGAAACATCTTTATAAATGAAACACAGAATGATGCAGTCAATGTTTCAGTGAAAGAGGTGCAAAGGATGCTGGAGGGCGACCAAAATGACCCGTCTTTGCAGTCGATATCGCAGTGTGAATCTCTTCAAAGCTCTCTCCAACAGAGACACTCGGACAGAACTCTCCTCACATAGACCAAACACAAATGACCAGCCCAAAAAGCAGGAAGAACCAACGAACCAGAAATCATTCGCTGCCACAGTTCTAACAACTTCCCGCCGGTTCTTCACAAGACTAAAAAAAGTCGTGGCTTCCAGATCAAAGCACAAATTCGTCAGGACTCTGAAAGAGTCACTAACAGCGCTTGCCTTCAACATGGTTGGTATTCTCGCCGGAACAATCATCGCCACGTCTGTGGGTCTGTTCAAACTCGCTCCGTGGGCCATCTTGATCTACCCGTCAATCGTAAGCGCCAGAGGAGTCATAGGGGGCTTATTCTGCGGTCGACTGAGCACAGCCCTACACTTAGGTACAGTACAGCCACGACTTCTCGGCAACACGAAGAGCTTCCGTCTTCTATTTCGAGCAGTTGTGATGATGACCCTAGAAGCCAGCATTGGAATGAGCTTGGTTGCGATGCTATTCGGCACCGTTTTCCTAGGCATACCTGCATCTGACTTTTTTAGCATCCTATCTGTGATTGTTGCAACAATGGCGTTGGCGTTGCTGGTTGTCTCTCCATTGACTGTAATCGTTTCCATTGTTTCATTCAGGCGTGGACTGGATCCTGACATAGTTCTGTACCCTGTGGAGTCCACAGTGTCTGACTTGATGATCACCTTGGTCTACATCGTAGTGTTGAATGCCTTTGTGTTGTTCGGCATAGCTGGGCAACTGTTAGTTGTTCTGGCAGGTTTGATTTTAGCATCTGTTTCAGTATACTTTCTGGTGAGGAACATACGAGAACCTGAATTCGTGAAAACAGTGAAAGAGTCGCTCTTAACGTTGGTTCTCGTCTCCTTCGTAGTCAATATAACTGGCTCCACTCTCGGCAAGATTGCTGAAGCTGTAGGTGAGAGACGTGAAATTTACACTGTTTATCCAGCCATGATCGACACTATGGGTGATGCTGGCGCTATAGTGGGTTCAACTGCAACTACCAAGCTTGCTCTGGGCACACTACAATCATCATTCTCATCCATAAGAAACCACATGACCGAAATCTCTGCAGCCTGGGCAGCGTCTGCGATCATGTTTTGCATCTACTCAATTTCATCCTTGGCTATACAAGGACTACTCAACCTGACGAGCCTCCTTAGGTTTGCAGCTTTATTGCTCGCAACGAATGTAGTATCAGGATTAGCCATCGAGATGATCTCGTACGTGGTCGCGGTCTTGACATACCAGAAAGGCTTGGACCCAGACAATTTCGTGATTCCAATCGAAAGCTCACTCGCAGACAGCATAACAACAATTTCTCTCCTTCTGTCACTAAGCTTGCTCGG
>JBHLNC010000032.1:0-10922 GCA_048937435.1 Promethearchaeota archaeon
CGTATTTGTCCCGTGGTATCTTTACGGTGATGTTCTTCAGGTTGTGGACACGGGCACCTTTGACTGTAATGTATTTGTTGTCGCTCACCCGTTAGTCACCTATCTTCTGCCGCTTCGATGACACAGAATGTCATAAGAGTTGCGGTTTTTGCACCCATCCCAAGTTCAGTGAACTGGCAGCTCCGCTGTTGAGCTGATAGGTGTTTTCTGTGTTGCGGTAGTGTGCTGTCCATTTAATCATATAAACAAAAGGGGGAGTAGAATGAAAGTAATCTGAGCTAGGACCATCTGCGGTCCGGTTTGGTTTGTAACCCCATATATGCCTCAATTTCATTTATGAGATCCCGTAACTCAGCTGCCCGTTCAAAATCCAACTCTTCAGCAGATTGTAACATCTCTTCCCTTAATTCAACAATGAGAAGTGCTAAATCGCTTTCATTGGCTGTTCGCCAGTTTTTGGGTACCCGGACTGCTGTTCGCGACTCAGCGGCTACCCGTTCGACACCCTCTGCAATATCTGTTATGGATTTCACGATTGTAGTCGGTTTTATTCCATGTTCTTTGTTGTAAGCAATTTGCATTTTTCGACGTCGGTTGTTCTCAGTAATCGCCCGTTCCATGGAGTCAGTCATACGATCTGCATAGAGAATTACAGTGCCGTTGACATTCCGACTAGCTCGGCCCATGATTTGGATTAGACTTGTATCAGAGCGAAGAAAGCCTTCTTTATCAGCGTCCAAAATAGCGACGAGGGAAACTTCGGGTAGGTCTAACCCTTCTCGGAGTAAGTTGATGCCTACAACAACATCATGTTTTCCACGACGAAGGTCCCGTAATACTTCCACTCGTTCAAGGGTACCAACTTCTGAGTGGAGATATTCTGCTTTGATTCCGGCATGCACCATGTAGTCCGCGAGGTCTTCTGCCATGCGTTTTGTTAGAGTGGTAACTAGGATGCGTTCTTCTTTTTTGGCCCGGTCACGGATTTCACTAAGCAGATTTTCGACTTGTCCTTCTGTTGGACGGACAATAATCTTGGGATCTACTAGTCCAGTTGGACGAATGATTTGCTCAACTATCTGATTGGAGTGTTCTCGTTCATAGGTAGCAGGTGTTGCCGATGTATAGAGCACTGTCCGCATGTAGGGTTCAAATTCTTCAAAGGTAAGTGGGCGATTATCATAGGCGGAGGGGAGCCGAAAGCCAAAGTCAACAAGATTCCGTTTCCGGGATAAATCCCCGTGATACATTCCTCCTATTTGTGGAACTGTTATGTGAGATTCGTCAATGACAAGAAAAAAATCTTCGGGGAAATGATCGAGTAGGCAATAGGGCTTTTGCCCTGATTTACGTCCGTCAAAATACCTGGAGTAGTTTTCAATTCCTCCTGTCCAGCCGACTGACCGCATCATTTCAATATCGTATTTCACTCGCCGTTTAAGGCGATCAGCTTCGAGTATCTTTTCATTTGCATCAAGTTCTTTAAGACGTTCTTCAAGTTCGTCTTCAATGGCATCTAAGATATCGGGCAACACTGCTTGGTCAGTTGTGAACTGTTTGGCGGGGAAGATTTTGACCTTATCGCGTTCATAAAGGACTGTACCTTTGATGGGAGCGATGTCAGTGATGCGTTCAATTGTATCGCCAAAGGTTTCGAGGCGAATTGGATGGTTCGCATAGGCTGGAAACACTTCGATGACATCGCCACGAACTCGAAAGGTTCCACGGCGGAAATCGAAGTCATTGCGGTCGTAGTTAATGTGGACTAATCGGGCGAAGAGTTCATCACGCGGGATTTCTTGACCCTGTTCTAGCTCAACGACGAGATTCCGATAGGAACCAGGAGCGCCAATTCCGTAAATACATGAGACAGTTGCTACAATGAGAACATCTCTCCGTACTGCCAGGGATGCAACTGCTGATAGACGCATGCGTTCGACTTCTTCGTTGATAGAGGCATCTTTTTCGATGTAAGTGTCAGAAGTGGGCATGTACGCTTCTGGCTGAAAGTAATCATAATACGATGTGTAGTACTCAACGGCGTTGTTGGGGAAATATTCCCGAAACATGCTGGTGAGTTGTGCGGCTAGCGTTTTGTTTGGTGCGATAACCAGGGTGGGCTTTTGGAGAGCAGCAACAATTGATGCAACAGAGAAAGTCTTCCCTGATCCCGTGACGCCCAGGAGGGTTTGCTGGTTTTTATCGTGCTTGTATCCTTCAATAATTTGTTGGATGGCGTTGGGTTGGTCTCCACGAGGTGTATATTCTGGATTGAGTTCAAATTGGCGTAATGTAGTTGCCACGACTTGGTTGCGCCTCCCAAGGCACAAGCAGGAGTGGAGGTTTATCACTGTTACGGGGTAGCAGATAACAAATTCATTTCCGAGTCATGATGAAAAGTTTGTGTGGGATTGGCTAGAGCTCGTTGAGGACTAAATGGGGAGGAAGTATAGAATTCCCTCAGGAAATTGTAGGAAGAGAAGGATAGCTTGGATAATTCCGATGGCTGATAGTATAAATGTGATAGGACGCGAAGCAAGGATCATGGCAAAGGCTTTGATGAGCGCTTCGAACCATTTCAGGGAGATGAAGACTAGGATTCCAGTTATTAAGAATACGGCGATGAGGACATATGTGAAATTGAATGGGAGAATCGGAATGATGAGCGGAGAGAGTAGGACGAGGATACCTGAGGCGATGATAGCAACAAAGAGTGCTATGAGAGCAGCCCATGGAACTTTGGCGATGGGGGCTATGAGGAGGACAAAGCCAAGAAGTCCTAAGAGAATTAGCGTGAGGATGTCACGGTAGATTGGCGAAAGGAGTGGAACGGTCAAAAGGGAGAATAGCGTGACAAAACAGATAACACCGATTGCCATGCCGAAGAACTGGAGAATTTTAATCCCAGCGCGAAGACAGCTTTCAACGTCTACTCCAGGCTCATCGCTTCTTCGAAGGAAGGCATCCAACAACCAGATGCCAACAACGAATGATGCAAGGCCTAGAATGCTAGGTGTGAGCTGGACGAGTGTATCTTGAATTATGGTCATTTGAATCACTATACAGGTACTCAATGTAGGTTTGAAAAAAAGGTTTTGTCAAATTAGTATGTATAGGGACTATAGAGTGGGAGCTGTGGGAACCAGTTTTGTAAGAGTTCACGGGTTTGTTTATCCGCGCCTGTGAGCCATTGTGCATATTCGATTTCTTCCAGGGAATGGGTTCCATAGACGAGGGCACTTAGACCATGGATAGTTAGTGCAGTCTTCGATACTTGTTTTGTTGGCTGAATTTGTAGTTGTACTCCATTGGATTTGAGAAGGTATGTGCCAGTGTTCCATTCGCAATGGGTATCACTAAGTGTGAAAACCAGTTCACCCTTCTCGGTGGCAGGAAGATCTGAGAGAGCCTCTTTGACGTCAATAACACGAATCATCCAAGGATGCCAGACTTTTATTTCAATCCATTCTCTCAAGTCCTCAAACCAATGCTGAAAGTTTGTTCCATAGGGAAGAAGCATAACGAGCTTTGGAAATTGGTCTCTGTGTTTGCTGAAGAAGTTGAAGAGGGCTGCTTGGGCAGGAAGATTGCGCCAGTACATTTCCTCAATTTGAAGTTGCCCAGACTCTTCGAAGTGCATATATCCTTTAAACTTGAAGCGAGCAAGCGCTTCAATCTTACCTTCTTTTTTCACCAACACGTAGTGTCGTTCTTTGTTACGGCGTTTCCATTCTTCATCAGAAATCACCGGGTTGAAAGCGTAACCGTGAAAGGTACTTGGAGCGAAATCTTGGATGAACGCCATGTAAGCGTCCTTTGCATCTTGTCCTAGAACACGTTCAACCTCGATGTCATCACAGATTTCATGATCTGCTTTTACCCGTAGCCCGTCAAGTGGAGCTTGTAGACGATATTTTTCATATGCAGGGACGTAACCAAATTTGGCGTAGAAGGTTTCTCGAAAGGGTTCGAGCATGCTGACGCAAAATCCTTCATCTTTCATTGTTTGAAACGCCGTTTGCATTAAAGAGCGTGTATACCCCTTCATCCGAGCTTCAGGGTAGGTGCCGACCATTGAGACACCACCCATCCATTTTAGGACGCCACGAATGGATTGTTTTGTTTTCATAATCGTTAGAACTGAGAGAAGGTCTTTTTTGTCAAACACACCGATGGTGTTTTCAGGAATTATGAAGTCATGGTCTTCATCGCGAACCTCTTGATCGGACCAGAAGCCGTAGGCATATTGGTGGAGTTTGAGGACTTTGGGCATTTCCTTTTTTGAGAGCTTTCGGATTTCCATAGTTGACATCTTCCAGGATTATCTGTCTACTTTAGATTTATTATATTGAGTAGGTTGTAAGAACCTCCTTTAAGGCCATGGATTCTAGAAGGATACTGGAGCTGGATGTGTCCATGAAGTTGTATAATGAAGAATTGATGAAAGAGCTTCGCCAATCATTTGAAGAGGAGATACTGCAACAACCACATGTAAAGACCAAGCGTATGTTTGGGTGCCCAAGTTATACAGCGAAGGACAAACTCTTTGCCTTTCTGGTAACCGAAGGACTTGTCTTAACAAATCTACCGGACTCAGAACGTGAAGCAGCCTTGGAACGTCCAGAGGTTCAACCATTTCAGCATAACCAACGAGTGATGAAGCGTTGGGTTCGAATTCCTGTCGCTTCCGAGAAAATCTTAGGTGACATTATGCCCCTAGTTATGAAAAGCTATGAAACTAGCTTGGAACAAGCGGTCTAATGGCTTATTTTTTGGCGACAAAATATACACGACGACTTTCTTTCGTCAAAGGGCTTTGGTCTTCGAGATTTCCCCAACAAGCAAGTTCTTGTAAACCAGCATCACTCAAACATTCTTGGATTTCTTTGATGGTATAACCTCGTTCTTTGTGAATTTCATCAACGCGCCGGAGCCAGCAATCATCTTCTTTGACAAAAGCAGTGATATAGAAAGTAGCAATATTTTTGTCAAAATCGTAGGAGTGCCGGTGTACTTGGAAGATTTCTTCGGTTTCGCGTTCAATGGTTACAGCGTAGCGTTGAGCTAGAGTAACGAGCCAGTAAATGGTATTCATGTCGAACACGAATAAGCCATTCTTTCGCAAAGCGTTGTGAATGCCATTGAAGGTTGTATAAAGATCGTCGATTTGTAGGAGGTAATTCAGACTATCGAACCAGCAAGTAACTATGTCGAATGCGTTGTCATAGTCAAGGTCTTGCATTTCGAGTTGTCGCCAAGTTACTGACGCCTTTTCGATTTTACTTTTTGTTTTAGCGAGTTTGATCATGGCGAGAGACTGGTCAATCCCTGTTACATGATAACCAGCTTTTGCCATGGATACTGCAAAGGTTCCTTCTCCACACGCTAAATCTAAAATTGTTTCAGGAGTTTGGTTAAAGTGTCTCAAAAGGGAGGGAAATACTTCAGCCATTCGTTGGCTATATTGAGTAAATCCTCCAGAGGCATAGTATGGAGCGAATGTGTCGTAGATCCCCATTCTTAGCATCTCCTTTGGGGAATCGTAATAACAGAGCTAATTTGTACCAAAATATTGTTCATAGAACCCTTTAACTTTCTTTGCCGTGGGAAGTGAGATTTTCTCCCATACATGAATTACCTCTTGCAGTTGGTCTTCCCCTTCTTGTCCAGCAAATAAATCCTGGAGATACGCTGTACGTTCATTAATATCCCGTTGACAAAACTTGAGATATTCTTCGGGCGTATAAAATCGGAGTGGATTGAACCGCTCACGGTATCGAGGTAATCCATGAACTTCTTCGAGTTCAGTGGGATTGGGAATAAGGTAGGAATCGCCAAAGACAGGGTGGGGTAACCACTCTTGGATTTTACGATTTTCCGTGATCTCAACGAGGAGCTTGGTGTCTTCCACTTTGATTTTTTCACCAAGCCCGAGGTACACAGGTTTGCCTTGACCATTCAGGTAGGGTTTGCCTGTTGCTTGATCGATTTTTGGCACCGGTTGCCCTTGTTCATTTAGGAGAGGGCGTTGTTTGCCTTCGATGTCATATTCTCCCATGTAACCTGAATTCACGATGGCAAAGATGAGTTTCTTTTGAGGACCCAGCCCCATATCCTGATACATTTTAAGTTTCATGATGGCTTGGTGTGATTGTTCTCGAGCCATGAAATCCGTCGCAGCGTATGATCGGACCCGAGTCCCCGGGATCTTCCCTCCGATAGCTGATGTGATGACGGATTCACAGGCTGAATCAAGGGCTACAGCCATCACGGGATCTGTGATGCAGGTGACGACTGGGAAGATATCAAACCGGCGAAAAGAGAGCATGACTGTTCGGAGAACCTTCTTGGACCCAGATTTCCAATTGGGATTGATGTCATAGAAACGAAACACAAACCGTCCATTGGTTGTACCTGATTGCTCGTAACGTGTGGGCAGTAGATGTCCCACTTGTTTTCCTGGAAGAGGTCGGGGAACTTTCACTGGATATCCAGCGATTGTTTCTGTTAGATAGTGAATGTTCTCACAATCGATGTTCTGGGCGAGAACAATTGGTCGTGAACCATCGGCTTTTAGTTCGCGAGATTTCATGAGACCTATCCATTCAGGACTCGTTTCTGTAAGACCTTCGCTTTTTGCATAGGACGCGGCCTCGAGTCCAATAAGTCGAATGTAATCAATATGCCGATTTGTTTTAGTATATTCAGGGAAGCCTAGAACAGCGTCATCTTGTTCCAATTGAGGACCTACGGAGAGAGTAGTTTTACCCGTTCCTGAAAGACCCTTAAGTACACGGCTTTTTGTACAACCAGCATGGTAGGAAATGAGTCCATCGGCTTCACCGCGATTCCAGACCATGGTGAGATTAGGTTTCTTGAATGCACCACCAAAATAATCAACACGCAGACTCATGACACGGCGGTGGTCCTCATCCATCCGTGTGAGATCGTATAGAGTCAATGGTTCATCGGGATCAAATTCAGGCCAAAAAGTCTGAATTTCTTCTATTACACTATCAGGGAGTCGTTCTTGGACAATATAATTCCAACAATGGATATCCATACTTTCTTCTGGTGGATAGACCATCAAACTACCAAACCAGGCGATATAGGCTGTATGAGGATTCTCAACACTAAGGACGATGCGTAACCCCGTTTTGTAATCGGATTCACCTTGGATACCATCTGAAACGATAACTTTAGTAGTTTTGAGATATCTGAGGACAACATCATAGAGTTTCAATCCAATTTCCCGATTAAAGGTTGGTTGCCCTTTTCCAAGTTTATAGTCTTCAGGGATGATATAGAAGGCGCGGTCGGGTCGTCTTCCGGCTTGGCTGTTTCCAAACAGGTATTGTCCATCGATGGTTTGGAAGTAGTAGGGTTTGAGGTATTCAATATACCAAGTATCATCGGGATTCCGGGTGACGTTTTCGTCTTTGAAATAGAGATTATCTTCGATGTGAACGGGCACAGAGCATCCATCCTTTGCCGTCATTTGACTCCACAGCTTGTTCCTTTTTATATTTAGAAGCTTGTTTGGAGTTTCAGATTGGGAGATTCGAGGGACGGGCTCTTCTCCTTTTTAGCCTGTTGGTTACCTGGCAAAGCAGTTATAAGGATAGGATACTTGGCGATGTCTGAGCGGGTGGGATGCTCGCACCGTGCTCCGCTCATTCAAATAAATCCCGGGCTGCGAGGTTATATGTTATGTATTATCAAGCTAGATTAAATCGCACACAAAGTATTGCCGTGATGGCAATTATGTCTGCGGTATATGCTGCAGTAACTATTGTGTTAGGACCCCTCAGCTATTATGGATTACAATTCCGAGTAGCTGATATTCTATTACCATCCCCCTTTATCTTTGGTTGGCCCATGGCAGCGGCACTATTCATTGGTGGATTTGTAGCTAACATTTTCGGTGGACTAGGAGTCATCGACATCATTCTTGGTAGCCTCCTAAACCTCTTAGCAGGAATTCTTGTAATGAACCGGAAAACGTGTCCCCACTGGATCCTTGCCTGGCTGTACCCTACATTAATCATTGGATTGGGTGTTCCAGCTTATCTTCAGCTTCTCATCTTTACACCCTATATTCTTCTGATGCCTGAGATCTTGGCTAGCACAGCCATCCTTTGTGCCATTGGTGTCGCAGTGATGTTAGGTGTTGAAAGAGCGCTTCCCCAAGTCTTTTTCAAAGCGAAGGAATCCTGATTTTAGCGAAGGATAAAATAGTAGTACAGCATTGCCCTTCGTCTATCAAGAGAGTATACTCCAGTGATGCCTATGGATGATAAGACCTTCCAGCAATTCGAAGAGTTCATCCATTCAAAATCCGTTGCAGTAATCGGAACGAGTTCTTCTGGAGGCTTCTACTGGTTAAGATCATTTCTCGACTACGGGTTCCCTGGCAAAATCTATCCCGTGAATCCCAAAATCGATGAAGCCCATGGGCTCAAATTTTACAAATCACTTAGCGAGGTCCAAGGTCCTGTGGATTATGCCGTGCTCCGGGTACCTGCACGAATAGTTCCCAGTGTCCTAGATGAATGCATTGCGAAAAACTGTAAAGCCATTACCATCTTTACAAGTGGTTACAGTGAATTAGGCACCGAAGAGGGACGACAGCGCGAGAAAGTCATCACAGAAAAAATCAAATCTAGTCCGATGCGAGCCTTTGGTCCGAACTGCATCGGCTTGGCATGTCCCGAAACAGGTTTTGCCTTTCGCCCCGACCTCAAACCCATCCACGGACCCATTGGTTTTGTTTCTCAATCAGGTGGGAAGGCCATCGACTGTTACCTTGCCGTAACCGAAACGAAACTCGGTATAAGTAAAGTCTTCAGCTATGGCAATGAGGCAGATATCAGCAGCTGGGAATTAGTGGAATACCTCCATCGTGATCCAAAAACTCAAGTCATTGGAATTTACATTGAAGGGGTTCGAGATGGACCACGGCTTCGAAAAGCCATAGGCAATTGTGCAGCCGACAAACCCGTAGTTGTCTGGAAATCCGGTATCACAGAGGAAGGAAGTCGGGCCGTGTCCAGTCATAGCGCAGCTATCGCAGGATCAGCAAATATCTGGCACGCACTCCTTAGGCAAATAGGCGCTATATCCGTTGACAGCTTTGAACAACTCATCAACACAGTTGTTACATTCCTTCGATGTCCTCCACCTCCAGGAAAACGTGTTGCCCTCGTTGCCATAAGTGGAGGAGCCGGTGTCGCGGGAACAGACTCACTCGCCAAGTACGGATTCGAAATCCCCCAATTGTCACCTGAAACGATCCAATCTCTTTCAAAAATTATCTACGCGGTGGGCACAAACATCAAAAATCCAGTGGACATGGCCACCAGCTATTTTTATCCTGAAAATATGGTTCAAACAATCAAGCTTGTCGCGGAAGACAAAAACATCGATGCCATCATTGTCGAAGTTACACCTCACTACGTAAATTTCATGGCTAGCCACATGGGAAGGGACGATTATGCTACAACATATTGGAAAATGATGATTGAAGCTGGCACATACTGTGTTAAAACAATCCACAAACCTTTCCTTGTCGCCGTTCCCGCCATCGGTTATCCTCTTGAAAACCTCGCCACAAGAAACCAATTCCGTGAAGGAAACCTCCCTGTCTTTTCCAATATTGCTGAAGCCGCAGAGGTTCTTCGGTACATTTATGAATATTATCAACGTCATCCCAAGCTCCCTGTTCCCCTTGCGCTTGAATTGGAATAAGTGACCCGTGTTTGCCGGGTTACGTAACCTTTTATGGCTAAAAGGTAATTTATAACGTGGTGGGCAAAGGAAGTCTTTAAATAAAAAAACGAAACCTTATAGTTGGGAATACTGGGTTTGGCGAAAGATATTGGCACTTCCCTCCCCCCTAGAAAACCATTCCCTCTCCCCTCCAATTGTGTCCTTTTTAAGGAGGTGCCTAATCCGCCATAAACCCCAGTATCTCTTTTTCACTATTTTTGATAAATTCGAACAGTATTGAATTCCATTATGCTTGGCAGTTTTGAAAATGAAGAGAAGGAAGGAGAAGTGAATTCCTTCTGATGATTAAAGTTCGCTCTTGTTTCGTAGAATGATAGTGACATCGCGTACGTTAGTATGAGTTGGACCGGTAAAGATATGGTCATTTAGAACTTCGAACAGAGTGTGGGTGTCATTCCGTGCTAGCAATTCTTCAGGGTCAATGTTCAGGGATTTCGCTCTAGCGTACGAATGAGTGTCAGCTATGGCTCCTGCATATTGAGTGGGTCCATCAATGCCGTCGGTGGCAAGGCTTGCAATTACGAGACCCTCCTGGTTCCGGAGAAAGGGGAGTGTGGCAGCAACGAGTTCGGTGTTTCGCCCTCCTTTTCCTGGGTGTCGTAGTGTCACGGTTGTTTCAGATCCCACTATCACTACCTGTGGATTTTTTTCGGGTGTCAACCTTTGAGCGAGTATGCCAAGTTGTTCGCCTACTTGTTGGGCTTCACCTTGGCAATCGGTTGTAAGAATTCGTGCTTTGAATCCTTTTTGTTGTGCTGAATTTTGAGCAGCTTTACAAGCATCATGGTTACTACCAATAAGTCGGTTAACTGTACGTTTAAAGACCGGATGGTCTGGTTTGGGTGTCTCTGGAACGGTTCCGTCCAGACCTGCTTGAATGTGTTCTCTAACCCGCCCTGGAATCTTCTCCCATAATTGGTATTTGGTTAGAATATTGCTTGCTGAATGGAAAGTGGTGGGATCGGGAAGAGTCGGTCCACTGGCTATCATGTCAAGTTGGTCTCCGGGTACATCTGAAATTAATAAAATCCAATGATGGCGGGGATGGGCCTGGAGGGCGAATTGGCCACCTTTGACTTGGGAGAGGTGTTTTCGAAGGGTGTTAATGCCTTCGATAGGGACTCCGGATTGTA
>JBHLNC010000033.1:0-10895 GCA_048937435.1 Promethearchaeota archaeon
ATCAATCCATAATCACCCTAAATCCTTCGTATTCGATTTTCTCACATGAAACTAAACACTTTTCTCACTAAACCACGACAGAAGCAGCTACATCTACAACAGACTTAATGGTGATCTTAGCTTGAGTTCAACTCCCTTTCTTCTTGGTGTATTGAAATTAGGTAACATAGGTACATCTCCCTTACTCGAACTTTTATTCGATGAACGCGCTGAACGCGAGAACTTTGATGTCATCCTTGTCGGGTCAGGAGCAAAGATGAACGAAGAAGTAGCCGAACGTAGTGCAAAACTGCTTATTGAACAGAAACCTCAACTTGTGTTAATTCCAAGTCCGAATGCAGCATTGAAAGGTCCGGCAAAAGCCCGAGAACTAGTCAAGCAAGCCGGTATTCCCGTCGTTATTCTATCCGATCTTTTACCCAAAGATCAACGGGAAGCTTTAGCCGCTGAGGGTTATGGTTTCATCCTGCTTCCTGCTGATTCCATGATTGGTGCACGCCGAGAATTCTTGGACCCAACAGAAATGGTGCTCTTCAATGCAGATGTCATCCGCGTATTAGCAACAACAGGCGCCCTTCGTCGAGTATTACAAGCATTAGAGGAAGTCATCGCTAGCATTGCTACGGGCAAAGAACCGAAACTCCCAACCTTGGTGATTAATGCTTCGAGAGCTGTCAGCGCTGGGAAATTCACCAATCCTTATGCTCGCGCCAAAGCGATGGCAGCCTATGAAATGGCAACTGCCGTCGCACCCCTAGCCGTCAAGGGCTGTTTCAAACAAAAAGAGCACGAAGAATACATTCCCACAGTTGCGACTGCCCATGAGATGATGCGAACCGCTGCTCTCCTTGCAGACGAAGCCAGAGAAATTGAAAAATACGGGGATAGCCTTCATCGGTCACCACACTTTGATGATGGCACCATAGGAAGTAAAACAAAACTCACAGGTAAACCTGCCAAATCCCAATAATTCTAAAATTATCTTCACCGAGTATTCGTTCTCACTAATCACTCAATAATGAGACAATTCGGAGAAGGTCAGGTTACTGACTATTTGTCAGGCTTATCTTGACGAGGTGATTCCCAATCCTTTCGAAGAGGATGAACGTCCTTGGGCCAGTCCTCAGGTAAAATTAATCGTTTGAGGTTCGGGTGGCCCTTGAATTTAACACCAAGGAGATCATGGACCTCTCGTTCATACAAAGTAGCACCAGGAATGAGGGGAGTGATTGAATCGACTTCCGGATGTGAAGTGGGAACCTGGACCTTAAGGCTCACGGAGACGGCTTTTACTTCAAAGTGATAAACCACAGCGAGTTCACCACGTAAGTCCATCCCAGTAATTGACGATAAGTGTGTGAGACCCCACTCTGTTTTCATCCACTCAACCGCTTTTCGAACGGCTTCGGCTTTTACGGTCACATATATGCTGTGTTCCCGCATGAACTCAGATGAAATGAAATCATCGCCCATGGCTTTTTCTATTTCAGCCATCATTTCGCCTTCTTTCTTCGTCGGCTTCTTTGGGGGTTTCTCTTCTTTTGCCATAATCATCTTCCTCCGTTAGCTTAACCGAATCTCTATCCGCCTGCTAATTTTCCGAGCAGTGCGGCAACACCATAAATAATTGCCTCTGGTTTTGGTGGACAGCCTGGAATCCAAGCATTCACAGGAATCACACCGTCCAATCCTCCGGTCACATTATAGCATTCCCGGAAGACACCACCTGACATTGTGCAGGCACCGATGCCAACGACGAATTTGGGATCTGGAGTCTGGTTGTAGATACGTAGAAACCGATCCGCAACCTGTTTCGTAATTGGACCACTAACTAATAGTACGTCAGCATGGCGTGGACTGCCTTTCAACAGGACACCAAACCGTTCAAGGTCGTAACGGGGGGTTAATGCATCAAGGATTTCGATATCGCATCCATTGCATCCCCCTGAGTTCAGGTGGAGTACCCATGGGGATTTAATGCGAGCCCATGTGACAAGACGATCAACGATACCCATTTTGTTTGTCTCCTATTTACGTAAGATTAGAATTGCTACAAAGGCGACGGCCAGATAGATTAGGGGAACCCATCCGAAAATACCCATAGAGGTTGCCAGTATAAAGGCGGTGATATCAAAAATCGTGAAATACACAGCATAGCGAAGAAGGCGTGAATGGAATTGTGTCTTCACACCCGGAATATCTTCACCACAAGCGTAGGTCGTTTCCTTTTCTTTATTCGGATTGTACGGGGCGATTCGTTTGCCAATCCAATATAGTAGCAGAATGATGAGGAGAATCACGCCAAAGGCGGCAAGGAACCACCCAAATCCTTGGAAGCTTTCTAACCAAGTAAATTGCATTCTCTGGGTTCACCACGTTTTGGCTCGTTAGCAGTCAAAGGGTTTGGCTTTGTATAAAAGGCTTGCTCCCACTAGAATTTTTCTTTAGGACTATCACGCCCTTGAGACCAACTCTTTGTCGTTGATGTATGGTTAATCATAAATCTCGATTCGAACCTTTTCTGTGCCCTTGGTTTTTGGTGCACGAAGTGTTGAAACGATGGCGAGCACTACCTTTTGGAGTAAGCCATCCACGTATTCGTTTATTCCGATTTCACGATCAAAGACAATGAGTGTAGTTTTCTTTTCATTGTTGGTCATTTTTTTCACCTATTGTTATAGAGGGGGCAGTGAGAAGCCATTTGTCTATAGCTTCGAGGAGGAAGGGAAATTCATCAGGAATATTGATGACTGATTGAATCTCTGGGTTCAGTGTGCATTGACCAAGAATAGGGCTTGCTGTTCTGGCTTGAAACTCGGAGATTTCTTCTAATGAGCGGATGCATATGATTTTTGCGATTTGGTGGTGTTGTTGTGTCCATGTGCGAAAGCCTTCGACAACGATGACATCAACCGGGACTGCCTTTACACCCAATTCTAGCAGTGCCCAAAGATCTTTGACTGGCTTATTTAGGAGTAACGTGGTTGCGGTTTCGCTGTGGAGAACTGTTGCAGTAGCACCTGCTTCTAAATGTCGATATGAGTCTGTTCCTGGGCTATCGATAGAGAAGGTTGGTTCTCCAACATGCTTCGCACTAAGGACATATCGGTTCAGGCTACTAAGATGGTGAATGATCCGTGTGGCAACTGTTGTTTTACCTGAGTCTTTGTACCCAAATACCGAGATGATTGGGGGTAACGAAACGGTTAGCAATCCTCCTTGAAGATTACTTCTTATCTTGAGTTGGGATGTTCTAACCGTATTTAACTTTTCAAATAGTATGCAAAAATATCAAGTTGCCTAGTGCAATGAAAAAAGTCAAACTTGTAGCTACACTTTTAAGCAGAAGCAAGAAAAAGGCGGGTCTAAGTACTCCAGTCACCGTGATGGAGATTCCAACGATGTCATTATCGCGAACTGTGGTCGTTGGGCTACTAGCACTCATAGCTGTAGCCATAGTATTGTTTTTGCTTATGCTGTTAGGTCCACCATTTTCCATGTATTCTATATATGGTCTACTCATTCTTGTGGTGATATTTGCCATTCTTGCAATGGAAGATAGAGATCTCCTACATTCTGCCCTCTACTTGGCAGGATCTGCTATTGCGCTTGGATTAATTTACTTGGCGCTCTTTGCCCCGTGGGTAGCCTTTTTCCAGCTCGCAGTGTATGCTGGAGCAGTTACGATTCTGTTAGTGACCGCTGTTG
Source organism: Promethearchaeota archaeon (assembly GCA_048937435.1). Lineage (GTDB taxonomy): Archaea > Asgardarchaeota > Hermodarchaeia > Hermodarchaeales > Hermodarchaeaceae > Hermodarchaeum. The sequence goes on from JBHLNC010000033.1 coordinate 3,709, forward strand.
CGTTATCGACACGTCGTGGGACTGGTGAAATCGAAGAGGAGGACGTGACATGAGAATCAAAGCTGTGGGTTTTATCCTAACATTATTGTTTGGGCTTCTCTTTGCGTATCTGATAGTAATGGGAATGGCTGGAGTAGCGTTGATTCCTCCTGACCCTATTCCTCTGACTAGATTTGTTTCACCTGAAGACGTTTATGATATGATTCATGCCCTCGGTGAGATGTTGTGGCAATATCGGGGCATCGATATGGTTCTACAAGGGGTGTTTCTGTTAGTCGCCGCACTAGCAGCCTCTGTCTTTTTCCACGTGGCAGATCCAAAGTCCAAAGACCCAATGGAGGAGGAGTAATTCGAAATGTCTTACCTTGAATTGTTAGGCGTCCCCATCTATGTATTCCTCATCGTCGCAGTCTTCCTTTACGCTATTGGAATTTATGGCATGGCAACGAAGCGAAATATGATCAGGTTCATTATTGCCTTAGAATTGCTACTTGACGGAGCTCACTTGAACTTCATCACCTTTGCCGTTGCCTGGCAGGGTTTTTACATTGATTTACTTGCTCAGGCAATCGTCATCGTCAGTATCTGTATCGGTGGTGGCGTCATTGCCATTGCGCTAGCATTTATCATTCGAGCATACAATAAATTCGGAACCCTCGACATCCGAAAACTGAACAAACTACGTCATTAACTCTGAGGTGAAAAAGAAAAATGTCAAACTCACAGAATAGGGTCGTTGGGTTAATCACTGTCATAATTGCAGCAATAATCTTGATTGCAACAGCAATATTTGGTCAAGTCTTCTATCCGTATAGTGCATGGCTTTGCTGGGGATTCCCCATTCTTGGAGCCATCCTTGCTCCCCTCCTAGCAAAACTCCATCCCAAAGCTCGAGACTACGGAGCCATCCTCTTTGGCTTCCTCGGGGCACTCATGGCTTTCTCAATGATCACTGTCATCTTTTCTGGAGTAGCTTGGAATGGCACACAATGGCAAGAAGTCATTTCACCTTGGATCAATGTTCCTGGCTTAATAACCATTGACTGGGGGATGCTCATTGACCCCCTATCTGTTTTCATGGCATGTGTCGCAACAGGTGTCGGTTTCCTAATCCTCGCCTATAGTTTGGGTTACATGAAGGGCGATCCGTCTCTTACCCGCTATTGGTTCTTCATGCAATTCTTCATCGGTGGCATGGTCCTCCTAGTTATGGCCAATAACCTTCTCCTCACATTTATTGGTTGGGAAATCGTCGGTCTCTGCTCATACGCACTCATCGGATTCTGGTACAATCGCCCCAATATGGTTCATGATGACCAGCTTGGTGATGTCACAGAAGGTGAGCTCAACTCACACAGCGGAATGAAAGCCTTCATCGTCACCCGCGTCGGTGATGTCGGGCTCCTCATCTCCATTATCTTCATCTTCTTCTTTACCATCGCCGCAGGTAATCCGACTCTTAACTATCAGACCCTTCTCGCCGACTTTACATGGCTGGGTCAAATGGCAATTGTTCTGAATGGTATTCTGTTACTAACAGTCTTTCTCCTCTTCTTCCTTGGTCCAATTGGTAAAAGCGCTCAATTCCCTCTCCAATTCTGGCTTCCAGAAGCCATGGCAGGTCCCACCACCGTATCTGCTCTTATCCACGCTGCCGCCATGGTCAAAGCCGGTGTATACCTGGTTGCGCGAATGTCACCCATTCTAGTCCAAGGATACTTCGCACTCAGTAGTATTATGATCCCTGCTCTCTACGCTATTGCCCAGACTGCTCTCCTCAACTTTTTCCTCATCATCGCCATCATTGGCACCTTTACTGCCTTCATGGCTGCTACAATGGCATTAGTGTCGAAAGAACTCAAGAAGGTCCTTGCCTTTAGCACCATAAGCCAACTCGGCTACATGTTCATGGCCCTCGGCATTTTTGCCTTCACAGCGGATGGTGTTTACGGCTATACAGCCGCTGCTTTCCACTTAGCGGCTCATGCCATCTTCAAAGCCTTACTCTTCCTTTCAGCAGGCGCCGTTCTCCATGCTGTCCATAGCAAATACTTGGATGATATGGGTGGCATCCGAAAAGCCATGCCAATCACCTTCATCGTGATGGTCGTAGGTGCACTAGCTCTTAGCGGAGTCCCACCATTCGGTGGCTTCTGGAGTAAAGAAGCCATCTTCGCCTCCGCATGGAACCTTTGGGAAACTGGTAGTCAATGGGGTATGATCTTTCTCTTCTTCGGTGCCCTGACTGCTGCCTTTACAATTTTCTACAGCTTCCGGATGATTGGCTTAACTTTCCTTGGTTCGCCTAGCAAAAACGTCAATGATCTCGAAGCCGCAGGAACACCGGTGCATGAAGCGCCCGCAATCATGTGGGTCCCATTGGCGATCCTAGCTATTGCAACGCTCATTATCGGGTTCACTGAGCCCTTCCTTCAAAACTTCTTCTATCAGTTTTGGGATGTACAGTACAGTCTCATTCCCCACGCCCCACACCTGGCTCCTGTTCTTGAGATGTACCTTGAATTTTTCATTCACGTCTTTACTTCACCCACCTTCCTTGTTACCATTGGTGCTCTTCTTCTTGGTGGCATTCCCGGCTACATCTTCTACATTCGAAGAAGCCGAAGCACAGACTTTACAAGTCGAGGTTTTGCGCGACGAATCTATAACTTTCTCTACAACCGCTGGTACTGGAATGGAGCCATGTACCTGATCTTCGTTGACGGTGGGCTCCGAGTAGCACGGGGCATGTACAAATACATCGAAACCAAAGGCATTGACAAATTCAATTATGTCGTGGCTGACTCTGCTATGGGGGCAAGCCGCGGCTGGCGTCGACTACAAACTGGCGTGCACAGCTGGAACATGATTCTATTGCTGATAGGCGCGCTCGCATTCATCCTCCTCCTAATCCTCTTCCAATTCTATGGAGGTTTACTAATTCCGCTTCCCTTTCCATGAGGTGACACAAAGATGGCTCTGTTTAATTATCTCACATTCACCGTTTTGCTCATGTTGATTGGTGCTCCTATCGCCTGGATTATCGGTCGAAGGAGTGGTCGATATGCCGGAATCTTCGCCCTACTAATTATGCTAGCAAGCCTTGTCACCTTTGGTCTTGCGTGGACGGAGGTTGTGGTTGTTGGTGAGTATTGGGAAGCCTTCTTCTGGGGACCGTTCCTCTTTGGGTGGCTCCTTGATGGCCTAAGCGTCACGGTTGCAGGTATTGTGCTCATCCTCACCACTGCAGCCACCTGCTACTCTCTAGCCTATATGTCCAAGGAACATGGGCAAAACCGATACTATGCACTGTTACTCTTGTATAATGCTGGAATACTCGGTGTTGTCTTAGCAACGAACCTTTTCCAGTTCTATATTTTCTGGGAACTCATGCTCATTCCCAGCTACTTCCTGATTGCTGAATGGGGCACCAAACCTAAATCCACGGGTATAGCGCTGAAATATTTCATCTTCACACACATCGGCGCTGTCCTCATCATTGTTGGAATTGCTGGTATGTGGGCTCTTTCCAGCGTACCAACTCTGAATATGTTCAACTTCACCGGGACAACACCTGTCATAAATCTCTCATGGGCTTTTCCACCACTAAGCGGATCTGCTGAAATCCTTGCCTTCGAGATTATGAAGATTCTGATAATCCTCTTTACAATTGGATTTGCAGTGAAGATGGCTATTTTCCCGTTGCACACCTGGCTTCCCGATGCCCACGCTGAAGCCCCAACTCCCATCAGCGTCATTTTATCTGGTGTCATGATTGAAACCGCAGCTTATGCTATGGTTCGAATTCTCATGACCTTCATGCTCCCAGCCTACAGCGTATTCGTGTACATCCTCATGGGCTTTGGGCTCGCCACCATGATTTATGGTGGCATCATGGCACTCGTTCAAAAGGATACCAAACGTCTCTTTGCCTACTCGTCGGTTTCACAGATGGGATACATTTTCCTAGGTCTCGGAACTGCAGTTCTTCTGGGTGTTGTGGGTGCCACCTTCCATATCTTTACACACGCCCTTGGCAAAGGCCTCTTGTTTATGGTCGCTGGTGTGTTGATCTTCCAGATTGGTCATCAGAGGGGTCGTGATATCAATGCTTTGGGTGGGTTGGCTCGAAAGATGCCCTGGACAGTTACTATTGCCCTTATTGCAGGTCTCAGCATCGCTGGTACGCCACCTCTCGCTGGATTCCTCTCAGAATTCATTATATTCGGTGGTGCCGCGCTTGCCTACACCTTCTACATTCTGATATTTGCCGTTGCATCAACGGCCTTGACCGCCGGCTACATCTTATGGTTTGTCAAACGCGTATTCTTCGGCGCCACACCGAATGATCTGGAAAATGTCACGGATAGTCCCCTGACAATCCGTATCCCCATGATTTTCTTGGCTTTATTCATCATCATCCTTGGAATTTGGCCATGGATCGTACTTAATCCACTATTCGGAGCGATAACCTGGGTCCCCTAATGGAGGTTGAAAAAGATGGCTATAGGATTTGAACAATGGATTCAGCTCATCCCGTTATGGCTTCCCTTTATCGGAGCCCTCATCATTGGTCTTATTGGAACGAGAATCAAAGAACGAGGGAAAGCAGCTCTTGGCGGACTTTCCACATTTTTCTTTTTCGTTGCATTAGTATTTCTTATTTTGCTTTTTTACCAAGTCTTAGATAGTGGCCCAATCACGATCTGGTATTGGCCTCAAGGCGCGTACGACGCCGCCACCGGTGCTACCTTCTTCTATATTGATTTCCTCACCATATACATGGCTGTCATCTTTGTGTTTCTTGGATTCTTTGTGTCAATCTATTCTATCAAATATATGGAACACGACACTCGACTCTCACTTTTCTATGCCCTCCTCCTCACACTCGTGGGTGGTATGATTGGTGTCGTTATGGCTGGGGACTTCTTCACGCTGTTCATCCTTTGGGAGGTCATGTCAATAAGCAGTTATGTACTAGTTGCCTTCCGCAAAGATGAGGCTGAACCCCTCGAAGCAGGAATCAAGTACTTACTCTTGAGTGCTGTTGGATCTACCCTCATTCTCTTCACCATGTCTATTCTCTATGGAATAACTGGCACAATCAACCTTTACGCGATTGGTCCCGCTCTTGCTGATTTATTCTCTCCACTTCCTGTCGCAACCTCCCCCCTCTACGGTCTTGTACTCTTCACAATGGTAGGATTAATCATCGGTTTTGGTGTTAAAGCTGCGATTGCTCCCCTCTCCACTTGGTTACCCGATGCCCACCCCGCTGCTCCCAGCGGAATTAGTGCCATGCTGAGCGGTGTCGTAATCATGACAGGGAGTTATGCCATTCTTCGATTGTTTCTGAACTTTTTCGGTAATGCACTCGTGACTACTACTCTTACCTACATCTTTACATATTATGGAATGATTCTAAGCTGGTTTGCGCTATTCACTCTGATATTCGGCAACCTCATGGCGTTAACGCAGAAGGACATAAAACGACTTCTTGCATACTCGACCATCGTAAACGTCGGGTACATAATCTTTGGATATACCATCGCCATGATGCCCCTAAGTTACTGGATACCTTACACAGAAACTCCATTCGCCGTTGAATATGCCCTGACAGGAAGCCTCTTTCATATCACAAGTCACATGCTCGCAAAGGGGGCCCTCTTCTTGATTTCAGGCATCTTCATCCACCAGCTTCATACCAGAGATCTCGATATACTTCGCGGTGCAGGTAGGCGCATGCCCATCACGATGTTTTGTTTCACCATTGCAGCTCTGTCCCTCGCAGGTGTACCACCTCTCATCGGATTCTACAGCAAATTCTACATTATTTGGGGCTCAATCATCGGCGGAGCTTACCTTTCGACTGTAATCTTAGTTCTCATGAGCGCCTTCAGCGTGGTCTATTACTTACGCATGATTCAAATTCTCGTCTTTTCTGAACCCAGCCCAGAGGCTGCTACTGCCAAAGATCCTCACCCTCTCATGCTCTTCGTCATCGTCGTCTTGACACTTTTCATCATTGGCATTGGAATCTTCCCCACTTTCTTCCTCGACGTAGCCCGGCTAGCGGCTGAAAGTGCACTGACAATGCCTACAATCTAAGCTCTTCGATGTGCTCGCTGAATTGATTTAGCGCGCCATCCCTTCATTTCACTCAGCGTTAGCTCCCTTTCTCCACCATTGGGTACTGGTTTTAGAATCAGTGATTTCAAATCCAATCCTTTGGAGCGCTGTGCGAATCGCATCCGCCTGCTGATATTCCTGATTCTGGCGGAGGCGATCCCGTTCCTGAAGAAGCAATTCCACAAGTTGAACGATGACAGAATCGGTTTGGGGTTCTACTTCGCTGGTGTATAGGTCACCAAACAGAATGGTTCCTATTTCCTGAAAGAAGATGAGCAATTTATCCACTGTATCATTACTCATTAGATGGGGCGCTTCCAGTTTCTGATTGACATGTTTGACAAACTGAAAGAGTTGGTTGATTACTCGACCAGTATTGAAGTCATCAAGGAGCGCTGATTCCATTGTACTTCTAGCTTTCTCTAGCTCTCCTAATAACTTGTCATCACATGATGAGGGCTTTATTTGTTCGATTTTCAATGCGTGAAGGCGAGTGAGGACATATCTAAGGCTATCCAATTGTGAATTTGTACGCTGGAGATCTTCCTCATTGAAGGTGAGTGGTTTCCGATAATGGGTTGAAAGGAGGAATAATCGGAGTGTTGCCCCACTGTATTGTTTTACGGCTTCACGAACTGTCAAGATGTTCCCAACGGACTTGGACATTTTTTCACCTGCAAATTGTAGGTGTCGAACATGCATCCAGTAGCGAACGTAGGGTTTTCCGCTGGCAGCCTCACTTTGAGCTATAGAATTTTCATGATGGGGGAAAAGGTTGTCTTCACCACCACCTGAAATGTCAATAGTATCGCCCAGGTATTTTTTGGACATCGCACTGCATTCAATATGCCATCCGGGTCGACCAAGCCCCCAGGGACTATGCCAAAAGGGCTCATCTGGTTTGGACCGTTTCCAAAGGGCAAAATCACCAACGGATTCTTTGTCATATTCGTCTTGGGTAATTCGGCCGCCTGCTCCCGCCTTCAATTGCTTCGGGTTGATTACCACTTGGTTTATAATTGGATTCAATCTTGAAATTAATACTCATTTTAACTCAG
>JBHLNC010000363.1:0-2724 GCA_048937435.1 Promethearchaeota archaeon
CTGAGCCGACGCATTGCGGAGGAATTTGAAGCAACCTATGGCACCTTGGATGAAAAAGTCGCTCGAGTTCCTGATGGTGCAGCTTTGGCCATCGCAGACGAATGCTGTGTTCATCTCGAGGTTGCTCGAGTAGCGTATCGCGTTATGTTGGATGGAACAATCCCTGACCCGAAAGCATCGTGTAAGATCTTAATGCAAGAATTTGATCGTCGCGCCAAACAGGGCAACCCTGTTCCTGAAGTTGATACCTACCAGCGTGAAGTAGCAATAATCGAAGGAAATTGGATCGAATATCTTTACGGGCAATTGAACAAAGTGCTTCTTGGAGATTTACGAAACCTTGCCAATCTTGAAAGGACAATTGCTGACGAAATTGAACCAGCCAATGAGCAGGTCATCGCCGTTGTTGCACAACGACGAAAAATCGTTGAAATCTTTTTCACATCTTTAATTCAACGCTGGTTGAATGACCATCGAGGAGCAAATATCGGTCATGCTGTTCGTGCCATCACCGGAGGATTAACTGGATCCTTTGAATCAGATATTGACGACGCAATCAATGGTGCACGTGCTGGATTGCTCATCAAACTCCGACGATATGAGCAATTTCTAAGCGTTGAGGACGAAGAAGAGGAAGAGTCCAGATTAATGGATAAAATTCTTAGTGAGATTCGACAGCTTCTCAAAGAAGTTCAAGGGCCTCTTGAAGAAGTATCTCTCCACACTGCAGGTGAAATTATAATTGAAGTAGCGCCCCCACCCCCCGAGTCTCTGGATGAGAAACCAAAATTTGGATATGTGTCTGCGCCTTTCCCGACAAGGCCCCAAATGGGGCCAATTATGCAAACTCCACTGGATTATCTTGAAAGAGATGTCTGGTTAGCTGTAATGAAACCCCCTGACGAAAGAACCTCGTTCCTACGTGAAAAAATCTCAACGGTAACCGAGAACCTGATTGAGCAGGGTACTCCGCTAGATAAGATTGGAACGACAATAATCTTCGATTTGGATAGCCGGTTTTCTTGGACGCGCTCTAAAAAAACGGTTGTCCGCAGAGAATTACGTGAAATTCGCGATTTAGCTGGTGAAGATTATCGAGGACAGATCGAAAATTATGTCTTAGAAAATATACTAGCTAAAATTCCCGATTTACGCTCAAAACCCAACGAATAAAGAATGAATCAAATCGAGATGTTTTCATATGATTGAACAAAACCCGCCCCTGCTTTGGGTTCTAGACTACGTAATACCTGACTTTCAAATACTTGGTGAGAAAATCACATTGAGTGGTGAGCTACTCATCGCGTCTCGGCAGCTATTCAGCTTTCTACAAGAGGAAATTGTTCGTTCAGCACTTATTGGTCCAGGTGCGGTCAAGGGGCAAGTTTTGATAAAAGGAAAACCGGTTGATGTCGAATATCTTGTTGGCGCAGTGCTTTTTGATCCTACCCAAATGCGTCCTCGTGAGCCTATTCCGCTCCTTGATATTCTTAATCCGGAAATTTTGGATCCCCTCGAACAAGCCTCGGAGGAGCAGGTGCAAGAGATTATCCGAACATTAGTGGTCAAGAAGGGTTCTGTTTCGAATTCAGGCCAAATCTTAACAATAACCACTGAAGGTGGACTACCTAAAACACTCATCGCAGAACAACACATTGTAGCTAAGAACATCTCTTTCGTATCAGGGATGAAAAAAGCACGATTTCTCCTGGGTGGCCAAAAGAATCGTTTGTATACGCCCTTTAAAGATGGATTACAGCGGAATCGGTTTAGTGATCCGAGTAAAATTTGGACTTTTCGCATTGATAATAGGGAATTTGAAGCCTTTTCGCCACTAAATTTCAACGAATGGATTATCATAGAGATGCAAACTGATCTTACCCAAGCCTCAAGTTCGAGTGAAGTTGTCGAATCAGAGTTCAATTCAATCCTAACATATCTACTTGGAAATCGGGAGTCCTTTGTCTTCTAAGGGATGCATCGCCTCTAAGATGGGTGCTCGATACGTTCTATTACTTGACCCGCATCTTCTGCTAGTTCATACCGACCGATAACTTCGGCAATTCGCTGAATGCCCTGAAGAATGTGCACTTGGTTATCAAGGAACCCAAAGATATCTCCAGGATACACAAAGAGCTCATATTCCTGTAGAAATGTTGAATTGATTTGAGACGGCGTGAGTCCTTTATATCGCAGCTCTAAAACAGCTCGAGAAACATTCCAAATTCCACAATCACAAAAGGGATTTTCCCTACATCGACAATCAAAGAAGTCCATTGTCCATTTGCTAAACTGATTTAAAACCCACCGTGGCAAGCGGGCTACCCGCCTACCTCGCCGAGTACTCATTAAATCAAGAACAGCCCCCGCAAATAAACGGGTAGCAAACCGGGTTCGGAGAGTCCGTTCAATTTCACTTTGCAAACGTGGAGAAAGATACACGTTCCGGATGGGTTCCAGTCTAACCGAGAGCCCATCAGCCTTATCATAAGAGTACCCTTGAATTGCTGCAACATTAGATGCTGAAAAATACGAAATTGCAGCAGCACGTCCTAATTCAGTAGGTATCATGTCCTGCCCACTTTGAACTGCGAGTCCATGACGCTTTAGGAACCGCATCCCTTCATCAAAACTTGCCGTCCGTGATAAAAGCCGTTGATACGAGTTTTCAAGACGTTTTCGCGATATTCGCTCAAAACACGATAGGGTAGCTAGCAACTGATC
>JBHLNC010000364.1:0-2724 GCA_048937435.1 Promethearchaeota archaeon
CCCACAGCCAGTTGCCTTCTGAAACGGCCTTAACCTCCGCGCCAGAATAGGCCTTCGACTACGCTGGGTCACTTTCTCAAGCCAATTCCTGCACTGCCGCTCGAACTGAGTAGTTGTTGCACAAGACGTTCGGACTTGTCGATGTCCACGAGGGTCAACTCGGCCGCTGACCGACCGTCTCGCTGCCTCAGAGCTGCCAGGATCTTTCCATGGGTCTCGACCAGTTCTGCCGTGTGTGTGTGAAGCTGCAAGTCAAGCAGGTAGACCCGAGATATATCCTCCAGGACTCCCCGCAGGGCTTGAACCAATCGGTCGTTCTCGGAGACCTTGGCAATGCTGACATGAAACTCTGTGTTGGTCTCGTACCAGCGGATGAGTGATTCTTCGTCATCAAGGGAATGCGGCTTGCCCATCAGCCTTTCTAGCGCCTCCAACTGCTCTTCAGTGACCCGCTCTGCCGCGCGAAGCGCAGCTGCCTCTTCGAGAATGCGGCGCATATCAAATAGCTCTACCACGTCTTTGGTAGTAATCGGCGCGACCAGATAGCACGTGCCCGGCACAGACTCGACCAGTCCCTCCTGGATCAGTGTTTTGAGGGCTTCACGGACTGGCGTTCGGCTGACGCCGTATTTCCGCCTGATGTTTCTCTCAAAGATCATCTCACCCGGCTGAAGTCTGCACGTGATGATCTCCTTCTTGAGGTGCTTATACAGCTCGTTGGACAGCGTGCCGTCGCTGGGCTTGGCCAACTTGATGTGAGAGGGAATCTCTGGTGAGGTTGTTTTCTCGTTCACTCCTGTTATGTCCCAGTTTTTCGGTGGCTCAAGGCTCTCGACAATCACAGAACAAACGGCAATTGGTCATCAAGTGGTATACCACCTATATGATAGGTATTATACCACCGATCCACATCTTGTCAAGGTCGTTCCTGTAAATGGTGGCCGATCCGCCTTGTGCAGCCCTGTGTTGCCTCAACCTGCGTGTCTCATTTTGACGCCGTTTGCCTCGCGTAGCAAGTCCGAGTACAATGCAGATGGACCTTGCGATGGGCCGATGCAAAAGCCGACCTTAACGCAGCTGCGACCGATCGCGCTTTGGTTCGAGACCTTGCTAACGAATGGAACTAGGAGTTCGTTTTCAGAACAGCGGTTCAATGGCCAAGCTGACGCATCGTTTTCAAGAAGCGCTGATTTTCGCGACGCAATTACACGCCGGTCAAAACCGCAAGGGCAAAGATGTTCCCTACATCGCGCACCCCTTGGCGGTCGCTAGCCTAGTCCTGGAGGCTGGCGGCGGTGAAGATGAAGCCATCGCAGCCCTATTGCACGACGCCATCGAAGACCACGGTGATAAAATCAGTCTAGATGAAATACGTCAGCGTTTTGGGGATGCAGTTGCTGACATAGTTGACGGGTGCACTGATGCCAGGACTGTCCCCAAGCCTCCCTGGCGGAGGCGCAAAGAGGCCTACATTGCCCGCTTGCGACATGCACCGCCGTCCGAGCGCTTGGTCTCCGCCGCTGACAAGCTGCACAATGCCAGGTCCATCCTTATCGACTATCGCGTCCTCGGTGAGGGCATCTGGGATCGCTTCAATGGTGGCAAGGAAGGTACCCTATGGTATTATCGCGCGCTGCTCGAAACCTTTCAGGTATCGGGTCCAGCACTGCTCGTGGAAGAGCTGGAGCGAGTCGTGTCAGAAATCGAGCGACTGGCTGCTGCGACGGGTGATGGCTGAGACTGGGTTCGAGGGACACGACGCCCGAGAACTTCTCGGCGTAGACATCGGCGGCACGTTTACTGACTTTGTGCTGATCGATCGGAATGGTCAAACCCGCGTTCATAAGCGGCTGACTACCCCGGATGATCCATCACGGGCGCTGTTAGCGGGCGTGGCCGCGCTGGGTGTACCTCCTGGGGATGCCGCCGATCTGGTCCACGGCAGCACGATTGCCACCAATGCGCTTCTGGAGCGTAAAGGAGCACACACGGCCCTCATCACCACCCGTGGCTTTGCCGATGTATTGCTGATTGGCCGCCAGAACCGCCCTGCTCTGTACGCCCTACACCCTCGTAAACTAGAACCCCTGGTTCCCGCCAAATGGCGCTTCGAAGTGACAGAGCGAGTGGCATCAGATGGAACTGTGGTCACGCCTCTGGAGCTGGATGAACTTGATCCTATCATTGAGCAGCTACTAGCTGACGATGTCGAATCGGTGGCAGTATGCCTGTTGTTTTCTTTTCTCCATCCTGCCCACGAACAGACCATACGGGACAGATTGATTAGTGGCCAACGCCGGGGGGCAGACGCGCAGCTCCCCAAAGGGAGACGCAATACGCTCTTTGTCTCTCTCTCCTCCGATGTACTGCCAGAATTTCGCGAGTATGAGCGCACCAGCGCGACGGTCATCAACGCCTATGTCGGACCGCTCATGGGACGTTATCTGACGCGGCTGGAAAAGGGGTTGAAGGGCCGACGGCTGCGGATCATGCAGTCCAACGGCGGCGTCATCTCGGCGGCAAAGGCGGTTGCGCAGGCAGCTCGTACAGTTTTGAGTGGACCAGCCGGCGGCGTGGTGGGTGCACACCACGTGGCGCAATTGTCGGGTTGTGAGCAGGTCATCACTTTCGATATGGGCGGCACTAGCACAGACGTGGCGCTTTGCGACGGCGCGGTCCCAACGACCAGCGAGGGGGAAGTGGGCGGCATGCCACTGCGCTTGC
>JBHLNC010000365.1:0-2720 GCA_048937435.1 Promethearchaeota archaeon
ACTAAGGCCGGGCCGGGTCCGAAGAGGTCGATCAGGTCCGGGCCGGCCTCCACCCGGGCCTGGGCCGCCAGGGGAAAGGTATACCACAGGCGGCGGGCTTGTTCCTGGCTGATGGCCCTGGCGGCCCACCGCTCTTGGACATCACCGGTCAGCAGACCCAGGATCTCGCGGAAGGGCAAGTAGGGGTCGCCGATGCCGGTATGGGCGTTGCAGTCCCCGCCGGCGACGACCAGATCGGCGTGGGCGGCCTGCGCGCGGCGGGCGAATTCCGCGACCAGAGCCGACTTGCCCTGACCCGCCTCGCCGGTGACAAACACCACCCGGCCCTGTCCGGCCAGCGCCGTGTTGAGGTACCCATCCAATTGCGCCAACTCCCGCTCCCGGGCGACAAAGACGGGGCTTGGAAACGCCTCTTCCTCGCCTTCCAGGAAGCCCGGGAGCTCGACGGCGACCTCTGGTTCCCGCACAGGGGCAGGCGGGGGCGTTGCGGATACTAGCTGCCCAACCTCAAGCGCATAGGAAAAGGCCTGCTCGAACGACATCGCCCGCCCCTCTGCCCATGCGGCATCAAAGGTCGCCTCGTCGAGCTGCTCTCTTATGGCGGCCACATATCGCTTAATATCGTGCCGGTCACCCGCCTGCAGGCCAATGCCCATCGTTTCCAGTAGGGCCTCCGAGGCCCCCAAGAGTCGCGCGGCTGCCTGCGGGTATCCCTGTGCCGCGACAGGCCCCGCCAACCGGGCAAAGTCCTGGCAAATGTAACGTCTGGCTCCAAGTTCTCGAAAGAGCGTTAGCGCCCCTGTGAGCAGCTCTGCTGCTCGCGCAGATTCGCCTTCTTGCTGCGCGACATAGCTCAGATTCCCGAGTGCTTTGGCCTCGGACATCCTGTCGCCTTCCTCACGGGCGATGGCTCGACACTCCTCGTACGCCCTTGCCGCGCGCTCACGGTCACCGTCCAGGTGCGCCACCTCCCCTAAACCAATGAGCACCTGGGTGATGCCCGGTTTGTAATCCAGCTCCCGGAACAGCGCCAGTGCTTCCTCGAGCTGTCTTAGCCCTTCCTTGCACTCACCAGGGGATGCCAGTGCCTGAACTCCCTGAAAACCCAGTGCCCATGCAGTGCCTATATCGTCTCCCAATTCTCGAAAGAGCGCCAGCGCCTCCCGGTTGTATCCCTTGCCCTTCTTATGGTCAGCCTGGTCGTAACACATAAGGCCTGCTGTGTTAAGCGCCCGGGCACGCAAAGCTGGCGGGGCATCCTTGGCACTCTCGAGAGCCCGCTCCGTCCAGGCCAAGCCCTCGGCGGTGTGGCCTTCGTAAAACCAAAAGTCGCGCAGCGCGCCCGCCAATTGCAGGCCCAGTTTGGCATCGCCACCGCCCAGCGCCCACGCCAGTGCAGTGCGCAAGTTGTTATGCTCATCCCTTAGCAGCGCCGACCAATACACGTACCTCGACCCGCGCAGCTCTGGTGCGACCCGCTCCGCCAGCGCCAGAAAGTACTCTGCATGCCCTCGCTGCAGGTCCTCAGCCTCGCCGCTGGCCTCCAGTCGCTCCCGCGCGTACTCGTGGATCAACTCGAGCATCACGAAGCGTGGCTCTTCATGCGCTCCCGAAATCCGTCTCAGCAGGTTCTTGTTCAACAGCGATTCCAGCCCCTCCAATATACCGATGGTGAGACCGTGACCGCAGACGGCTTCCACCGCTTCCACGCTGCGCCCCCCCTGAAAGACCGCCAGCCGGGCAAACAAGGTCTTCTCCGGCGGGTCGAGCAGGTCGTAACTCCAATCGATTGTCCCGCGCAGCGTCCGCTGCCGCGCCGGCAGATCCCGTGGTCCTGCGACTAACACCCCCAGGCGACTCTCCAGGCGCTGGCGCATCATCTCTGGCGACAGCACGCTGCTGCGGGCTGCCGCCAACTCGATCGCCAGCGGTAGCCCATCCAGCCGCACACAAATCTCGGCCACAGCCAGAGCATTGTCCTCCGTGAGGCTGAAATCGGGCCGGACCGCGCGGGCACGTCGCGTGAAGAGCTCGACTGCCTCGTACTGCGACAAGCTGCGCACAGGCTCGGCGCAGTCCAGATCGGGCAGGGTCAGCGGCGGCACGGGATACTCCTGTTCGCCGTAGACGCGCAATGCCTCACGACTGGTGGCCAGGGCTTTCAGGCCGGGCGAGGAGGACAGCAGCTCCCCCACCAGTGGCGCGGCGTCGACGATCTGCTCAAAGTTATCCAGGAGCAGGAGCAGGTGCTTGTGGCGGAGGGCGTTCTTTAGAGTGTCCAGCAAAGGCTGGCCGCCAGACTCGCCAATGCCCAGCACCTGGGCGATGGTGGTGGCCACGAGTCCGGGGTCTCTGATGGGCGCCAGATCGACGAAAAAGACGCCGTCTGGAAACTGGTCCAGAACCTCGGCGGCGACCTGCAAGCTTAGGCGCGTCTTGCCCGTCCCAGGCGGACCGGTCAGGGTCAGCAGCCGGGTCGTCTCCAACAGTTGCACAACCTCTGCCGTTTCACGTTCGCGCCCAACGAACGAGGTGAGCTGCGCCGGGAGGTTGTGGGTCACCTGCGGTTGCGTGGGTGCAGGGGTGGGAGGAGTAGGCGTGGCGAAGCGACTTATCCCAGGAGCGAGGCGTACTGGGGTGGGTACCTCCCGGCCTTTCAAGATGGCCTCCAACTCGGCCCCCACCAGACGCACGCTGGGGATGCGCTGCTCGCGGTCCTT
>JBHLNC010000366.1:0-2715 GCA_048937435.1 Promethearchaeota archaeon
CCCTTGACTCATGTGGTAGTCTACACTGCAGCTCAACAATTCTGCTTTGCCCTCGGAGTGTTCCAAATAGTCATACTCGCCCTCAGGTTCGCAGCCCGCTCCCAAGTAAGCAAAAAGGCCGAGACCGTCGGAAACCTTGTTTACTGGATAGGCGCCGGCTACTTGACAGGTACGTTGCTGCTAGAAAGAACCGTGCCCGCGCGATGGTTGGCCGATCCACACATACTCTGGTTCGTGTTCTGGGCAGCAATAATAATGCTCATCGGCGTGACCTTGATAATAAGAGCCATAATTCTAGCCGCAGCAATTCCTAAGCGCCTGATGTAAATCACCAAAAGGAACTTCAAAAGCCCACATTGTCTTCCTTAGTTGAGATGCATTTCACAAGTGCATCTGTCAGTGCTCTAGTGATTCTGCGCCACGATTATCCTTTGCGGATACGTGAAGAGGTTCATGCGCTGGCCCCTCACAAAGCCGATAAGAGTCACGCCCGTCTGTTCAGCCACCGCAATTCCCGAGTCAATGGCCGCCGCGAGAGACGCCACTATTGGAATGCGCATCCGTGCTGCCTTTAGAACAATATCACCAGTTAGACGACCACTAGAAGCCAGAAAACATCGGGAAAAATCAGCTTTTTTCAGGGCGCAGACGCCTATCACCTTGTCAACTGCGTTGTGACGTCCAACATCTTCGGCGTGGGCTATCACGTCGCCATCTGCCGAGTACAGAGCTGCAACATGCACGCCACCTGTTTTGCGAAAAGTCTCAGCAAGAGTGTTTAGTTTTCTCACAGATTCCGAAATGACTTTGGCTTTTACCTTGAAACCCATTGGCAGCTTGCGCAAGCTAAGTCTGTCAATCAACTTGGACAAGGGCCAGTAGTCAGGTGAGCCGCACGCGGTGAGGACGAGTCTTGAAAAGGGTTCTGAAACCGCGATTCGTCTACGCGTATCGACTCCACTCTTAAGCTGTATGTGGCATTCTCCGCCTCCGCTGAACTTGATCTCACTGATTTCATCCACAGACCGTAACAATCCTTCAGAAAGCAGATAGCCAACCGCCAACTCTTTCATGAGTGCTGGATAGCAAAGAATCGTGACGTAATGCGATTGATTTAGGAAGAGGTGGAGCGGTTTTTCCTCTGCCACGTAGTCCGTCTTTTGTTCAGCTCTGCCTACTGCAACATCTACGCGTGTAATTCGAACTCTAACCATGCATTACCAAGCCTCTAATCGTTCCGAGTCTTCATTGCAGAAACAACGAGTTCAACTATTTTCTCAGCAATATTGACACTCGCGATTGTCTGTAATCCTCTCCATCCAGGTTGACTATTGAGCTCAATTATGACAGGACCTTCGTCACTCTCAAGTATGTCCACCCCAGCGATTTTGCAGCCCAGAATCCTAGCGGCTTCGACTGCCAATTTCTCCAGCTCCTCGCTTGGATTCAAGGCAACGGGTCTGGCTCCCAAGCTGACATTGGTTTTCCAGTTGCTAGCCACTCTGCGCATAGCAGCTACGACTGTGTCACCTACAACAAAAGCTCGTACATCGCTGTCCCCGTGCGGGGTGAACTTCTGCAGGTATAAGACGCCGTGATAGAAAATTATTGCGCGGAACAGCCTTTCAGCTACATCTGCATCTGTGACTCTGGTAGAGCCGATGCCACGCGAGCCAAATAGAGGCTTTATCACGACATCTCCGCCCAACTCGTGAAACCCTTTCAGCGCTTCCTCCAAGTTTTCTGTGACAACTGTCTGAGGAACTGGTAAACCGCGTTCTTCTAAAAGCGCGAGAGTATGGTATTTGTCAACCGACCGCTCTATTGACAGTGGTGAGTTGATTATGAGCATGCCCAAACGTTGAAGCCTGTGCAGCAAATCCATCCGATAGATGATTTCCTCCAGCGAACCTCGACCGATGGGACGGATGATCAATGCATCAAGATCCTTAACGATGTTGGTTTCTTGCGTTGAGACTTCAGGTTTCATCTTGACTCTGGCGGCAAGGTCTCGAAAGCTTAAAAAAACTGATTGAAGATGGTTCTTCTCCAGCGCGTAGCGGATTTGTGTTGAACACCAAGCTTCTGGGTTTCTGGTGATTACGCCTATCTTCAATTTTTGCACATCTTTTTCCGTTGTCTAATGGAGGATTATAATAGTGGCTTCTTTTAGAGTTTGTTTGTTGTTGAACAAGTTGTTGAAAACCTTTGATATGCTCGGGTATGTCTTGGGAAATATTTATAGGAAGCCAGAGTCATATGTTTACTTGCATATGTCCCTCCAAGGACATAGTGTATAACTGTCTAACAGAACAACAGGTCGCATTCGCCAATGGACTGCCCGTACCTAATGATTAAAGAACAAAGTAAAACGTGCAAAAGAATGCTAGCAGACGGCTTGGACTGCCAAGTCGCAGAATTTGATGTTGAGCATTATTGCAGAGGCAACCCAGCATGCTGCTACTACTTCCGCGTGCAGACAGACCTCTGCGATAGGGACGAAAGGAATGCAAGAAACAGGACGAACAACCATCTTAAAGTTGCTTCATAAAGCGTTTGAGCTGGAATGCATCCTCAATCTTATCAGCCAAATTCAATTGAAGAAAAGCTCCTTGACTGTTGAAATACGGTTCACCTTTTCTTGAGAAAAGCGTCAAGACTCTGCCATCATGATTGATTTTGTAGCCGACGTCCGCTGGTTCGTGTCCTCTAATC
>JBHLNC010000367.1:0-2712 GCA_048937435.1 Promethearchaeota archaeon
GATAAAAAGCCATCGTTCAAAATTCAGAATTTTCCAATAAGAAAAGAGATATGGAAATTTCATCAGAAGACTTTAAGGGAACATCAGGAGCATTGAGGTGACAGGTGACAAAATGGCTAAAAACAAAACACTTGTATTTACTGGGATAGTTCTTAGTGCCATCGCGGCGGTAATCGCTATCTTCTTAGGAATCACGATGATCGCTGGTATGAATCTAATGGGGATTGCCTACGGAATCCTCTACCTAGCGCTCGGGCTCCTCTCACTCCTCTTCTGTGTACGCCTGAACAAACGGTACGACTCGACATACTTCATCCTACTACTCGTCTTCGCCATTATCTTCCTCATCGTCGGCGGAATAGGGCTAAGCCTCACCGCGCTCATTGGAATTCTGATGCTCATCGGCGTTATCCTAATCTTCGTTGGCAAAGCCTAATTCAGCAGCGCCTATCTCTCTTCACTCGCCATGACACGTATAACTTTTACCCACGTGTTGACGAGATGAGAATACGCGCTTGCTCTCCTTTCTTTTTCTGCATCCGTGAATTCATCAAAGAGCGTCTTCCCATCCAAAGGTAAATCCGAAATCACATGCGCAGCAACCGCCCGCATTCCTGCGCAACGTGCGACAACATACAAGGCACTCGTTTCCATCTCAATGCCTAGAAAACCACGGGTTTGAAGTGCAGTGAGAAACTCCACAGTTTCAGCAGCCAGTGAATCTGTGGTAAAGATACGTCCCTCGAAAAGCTGGTAACCCTCTTCATTTGCAGAGGCTTGCAGTATTGGGCGAATCTGGTCAAGGAACTTTTGATCTGCCAGAGCCAAGTCATAGATAGGAGCAAAATAACCCGAGGCACCGTCGCCTCGTTCAGCCTCTTTGACCAAGATGAAATCCCCTATTTCCATTCCTTTTGCTAGGCCACCAATGGATCCGGTGTAAATGAGGTTCTTAACTCCAGCAAATTGAAGGAAATAGACACAATCCGCCATTCCCGGCGCATAACGGACATTATTGAGTATAGTGATAAACACCTTATCGTCGAGATATCCTGAGGTGCCCGTAAACCAGGAGCCAAAAGTCTGTGGTTTTTGAAGTTGTGATTCTAATCCTGCTACAATTCTCTTGGCTGGTGCTAAGATAACTGTGGATGCAATTTTGTCAGGAGTTACGCCGAAGAGCCGTTTAATTAAATGCGTAGAATCATACTCTGCGAACATTGCTTTTTCCTCACTTGCTTGTAGAGTAGCGAGTAGCTACTCTTTCTAAAAATGATTCCTTGTTACATGAAAACTGTGAAAGTATTGTCAGCATAGATTTGTATGACAAAATATTGACGGTGAGCAAGATATATAGACAATCCTCAAGGGTAGGCTATCAAACGCTCCAAATCCATGTGCGTGAAGGGTAGAGCTATGGAAAAACGGAAAATCATGCGACTCGGTAAATCCTCCCTCGTCGTCTCAATCCCCAAAACTTGGGCAGGGAAATACAAACTCGATTCGTCCGATCATGTAATCCTGCTCCCTCAACGCGATGGCTCTCTCGCCATCTACCCTGTCAAAGAAGTCACTGATACACCCTCTGAGCAGGAAATCATTGTTGACCCTGAAGATGAACCAGGCATCTTAGAACGACGACTAATTGCCGCCTATCTCAATAACTTTGGAATTATTCAAATCCGTTCAACAGGCGTTTTCACTCCTGCACAACAATCATTGGTTCGCCAACGTGTACGAATGCTTACCGGTTTACAAATCATCGATGCTAGTACTAATGAAATTATCATCCAATCGCTGATGAAACTAAACCAACTCGACCTTCCTAAAAGCATGCGACTAGCCCACCGAATCACTTCCACTATGCTCGTGGATGCCCTCTCCGCATTACAAATTCGCGATGTTGAACTAGCCCGAACCGTTATCGGGCTAGATGAAGATGTGAATCAATTCTACTTTCTAGTATTCAAACAGTTGCGCGCTGCCCTATTGGATCCACGGTTCATGAACGAATTGAACATTGATTCAATGGACTGCCTCACATATCTAATGTTCATTCAACGGATTGAAAACGTTGCTGACCACGCTAAATCTATTGCCGAATCGGTTATCACTTTAGATAAAGAGGAATGCCCCAAAGATCTCCTCAACCTCGCCCTCAAGACGGGCAACCATGTTCATCGCATCTACGCTACCTCTGCAGAAGCTATGCTAATTGGAGACGACAAAGCCGCCAATCATGTTATCAACGAAATCGACAACTTTCTCCCCATGCGCCAAACCGCAGAAAAACTCATGGAACAACACCTCATCAAGCTCTGCGAAGAAATGCTCCCCAAACTCACCCCCGAAAGCTGCGCTCTCTTTGGTCCCCATCAGAAAGCCATGTTTTGTCTCGAAAACATCTTTTCTGCCTTTGGCAAAATTTTGGAACACTCTAGTGCCATTGCAGAAATTGCCATCGACAGAGCCTTAGAACACGGCAGCCGATGGCCCGTAAAAGAACCCGCAAAGAAACCCACCAAAAAATCAGCCGCAAAGAAGGCTAGCGCGTAGACAAAAACTAAAGTGCCCTAATCCCTTTTTGCTAGCACATTAGCTTCACCCCAACACAATTGAGGCTAGATACTCGTGAAAGGCTCTTCTTCCATTCGCACAACCGATGTCGGCAGCTTTCCACTCATAAACATCGATGCAACACGCTATGCACAG
>JBHLNC010000368.1:0-2711 GCA_048937435.1 Promethearchaeota archaeon
CACTCCCACAAAACTCAACACCATTCGAACGGTAGAAGGCGAGAAAACTATCGCTGAAGATTGCAGCGACTATTTGACTGACGAAGCCCGATTTGGTGATGGAAGAGCCGAACGCCTATTCTATGCTCGGACTGAAGCTGATGTTGTTGCTGTCATTAAATGGGCAAATGAAACAAAAACACCCCTGACGATTTCTGCAGGACGCACGGGACTCACTGGTGGTGCTGTCCCACAAGGAGGAGCACTCCTAACTTTAGAATTGATGGCCAACCTGCTTGGTATGGGCTTTGACCAATCTCAAAAGCGGTGGTATCTTCGGGCTGAGCCGGGAGTCACCTTAGAAACCCTCAACTCCGCGGTTCTGAAAAAACAGTTAGATGTATTGAAAGGAAAAGGAACACAAGAAGAGCAGAAGGCATTGGAAGAGTTTCTAAAAGACCCACAAACGTATTTCTTTCCGCCTGATCCCACGGAAATGACAGCTCATCTTGGAGGTTCTGTTGCCGCGAATGCGTCGGGTGCCCGCTCTTTTCGGTACAAGGCAATCCGCCAATGGATTCGCAAGATTCGTGTGGTACTCGCTAATGGTGATGTCCTTACGATTCCCCGAGGAGAGTTTTTCGCTGACAATGGTCTGTTCCAAATCGTGCTCTCAGATGGTTCAACACTCGATGTGGAAATCCCCGATTATAAAATGCCTTCAACGAAGAATGCGGCAGGGCTTTTTGCGCAGCCTAAAATGGATTTAATTGATCTCTTCATTGGGTGTGAAGGCATCCTAGGAATTGTAACGGAGACTGAAGTCTGGCTTGAAAAATCTCCCGAACAGACTCTCACCATCTTTGCATTTTTTCCCTCTGAGGAAACAGCCATTAACTTTGTGAAAGAAGTGCGAAGCGCGGCTAGCTCCGTCCAACCTACACTCGTTGAATATTTTGATTCTCATGCAGTCCAAATGCTCCGCGACGCAAGAGCTAAGGGAAGCGCGGGTGTTACGGTTCCAGCCCAAGTCGAACAATGCCAAGCCATCATCTTCTTCGAGATACCCTTCACAGAAGATGAAATGGAATCCACTTTCATGGCAGTACAGGAATTACTCAGTGAACAGGGTATTGGAATGGATGATACTTGGGCAGGAATTGATCCCGGCGACTTAGATAAGATGAAAGCCGTCCGTCACCTTATCCCTGAAACCGTGAACACCTTAATCGCCCAGCGAAAACAGAAACATTCACGGGTTCACAAACTTGGCACCGACATGGCTGTTCCCGATGAACATCTAGAGACTATAATTGCCTTCTATAAGCAGCTCTTAGAAGAAGCAAAAATGGAATACACCATATTCGGGCACATCGGTGATAACCATCTGCATGTCAACATTCTCCCACGAACGAATGAAGAAGTCGATGAAGGGATGCGGATTTACCAACGATTTGCTCGAAAAGCTGTGGAATTAGGAGGAACTGTGAGTGCCGAACATGGGATTGGAAAATTAAAACGCCCTTTCCTAAAAGTGATGTACGGAAAATCCGGTTTGCAGGAAATGGCTGCGGTTAAACAGATTCTTGACCCTGACTGGATATTGAATCCTGGGAATATGATTCCAAAACCGGGAGAGTCCCTGGAATCCCTAGAAGTCTAGATTACCTGGAATTGAGGTAAAAAGCGTGAGCAAAAATAATTCCTTGACTTTAGCAGCCTTACAAATTGAACCCGCGCCTAATTCCACTGACACATTTCTACAAATTAAGGAGAGCCTCAATCAAATTCAATCACAAAATGAAACTCCTGATTGCGTTATCTTACCCGAATATGCTTTCGGAACCTTTCGTGACTGGGCTGCTACGAAGACGGAAAGTGATCAGTTTACAAAACGAATTCATGATTCCCTCAGCCACCTAGCAAAAGAGTACAAAATTCCGATTGTTGCAGGAACAGTTCCATATCAAACTGAAAAGTACAAATGGCGCAATCGATCCTACCTTTTCTCGTCCAATGGAGAAATACTGGGAACTTATGATAAACGGCACCCTTTCCGTGCAGAGAAACGCTTAGGGTTAGAAGCAGGGACTCAAACACCATCTTTCAACATCCGTAATTTTCGTGTAGCGATTTTAATTTGCTCTGATCTCTGGTTTCATGACCTTGTCTCTCAAATTGCATCTAAAGTCGATTTTCTGGCAGTCCCCACGATGACGACAGTTCTTGATGCTGAACAGATTCAGTATGGCCAATGGACGTGGCAGTCTCTTGTAGCCGTTCGAGCGAAAGAATACACGATACCTATCGTAAGCGCAGACCAGGCTTCACGCGAGTATGCCCCCGGCGTATTTACTTGCGGTGGATCCTGTATTGCAGATCCATCATACCGATTTCAAAATAATGAGGGACCAGCCTCTCAGGCGTTGAAGATTGCATCTACAAATACTGCAGCAGTAGTTGTTAGTCGAATTTCTCTAGAAAGGATTCGCGAATATAAGGCGTATCGACAAGATGTCGGATTACTGGAGTAAAAAGAGGGAGAATCCTCCATCAAGAGTATCTTGTTGGGGAGGATTTGAGTATTCATGACGTGACTGGTTCGGATTTGGGCTTCTTGGGTCGAATCATTACTATGATAACGACTATCAAAATGATAATGACTAGCATCATAGCAACATAGACCCAGTTTTGCATCAACTATCAGTTTAATCTGGAAAGTTTATAGGATA
>JBHLNC010000369.1:0-2686 GCA_048937435.1 Promethearchaeota archaeon
GTTGCCCTCGAATCAGCCCGGCTTCGATGGTCATCTTCAACATAGGTTTCAGCAATTTCATACGCATCGGCGTCGGTCAATTCGCTATTCAAAAAGAGGGGGTTCTTTTCAACTGCAGTGATCGAATTATAATTGAAAGGTTTAACCTCCCTCTTCGTTACTTGAAGTGCCTTATCCAGCTCGCTTTGGCTATAGAATGTGGCGCCACGTCGACAGAGCACGTTGATAGAGCGATTCTCATCAATAGTCCCTTGAATCGGTTCGTATTCGATTTTGGTACGTGAACGTCGTTTACCCTGTGAATCTGTATAGTATTCGGTTTCTTGATGCTTTTTGTATCCTTGATATGTCGAGTGTGCGTGCATTTCTTCGACCCAAAAGGGTGCGAATCGAAGAATTGCTTCTGTCACTTGAGCTTTACCCCCTCGTCCTACCCAGTCGGTGACTTTCTCTCGAACATCAGAAGCGTCAACGGTAGGTTCCAACACGAAGTGATTATCAATCTTGTCTCCTTCAATTGTGGTGGTGTATCCACAGTATCCACAAACAATAACCACGTCATCTGGTGAGACGGTGAGAGGAGCATTGCAGGATTGGCACTTTAGTGCTGTCATGGTTTCTTTTGGCTGTAAAGCTTCCACACTGCTTCCTCCTTAACTCCAACATTACAAAGAATGCCCTTAACTGTTTCCTCTACTGTGAGACTCTTCCAAAGCCCCTAAGAGAAAATGAAATGGTTTGACGATCCACATTTCTTACACGCGCCATGCTTATCTAGATGAACGAGTGTGATATCGTAAGTTCGTCGTTTGATGAGCAAGGCATTACATTGTCGACAGTAGCTGTTTTCTGCTGGATGACCAGGCACATTTCCTAAATAGACATGGAAGAGATCCGCCTTTTTTCCTAGGGAGTAGGCACGTTCAAGGGTTGACGTTGGGGTGGAAGTATTTAGGCCATGTTCACGGGCTTTGTATGCGGGAAAAAACGCGCTCACATGCCATGGGACTTCTTCTCCCAGTTCATCATGAATGCGCTGTGCTATTTGTGTTAAACATCGATTCGAATCATTGAACCCAGGGATTACTAACGTTGTAACCTCTATCCAAATACCTAGGTCTCGTGCTAACTTGGCAGTGCTCCACACTTTTTCTGTATCAATTTTGCATAACCTCCGTACCGCAGTTCGACAACCCTTGATGTCAATGTTGATTGCATCCAATCCTGCTTCAGCTAATCTACGTAGCGTAGAAGCTGTCATGTAACCATTGGACACGAATGTGTTATACAATCCAGCGCTATGAGCGAGTGGCATAACATCTAGAGCATATTCAAAAAACGCGGTTGTGGGTTCATTGAAAGAAAAACTTGTTCCCTGACAGCCGGTTCGGTGAACGTCATCAATGAAATCTTGAGGTGAAAGGTGGTTACATTGACTAGGATTCGCTTGACGTTTGCTGATACTCCAGTTCTGACACCAGGGACAGGCAAAATTGCATCCCCAGCTGCCTATAGTGAGTGCTCGGGATCCTGGGTAAAAATGAAAGAATGGTTTCTTTTCGATAGGATTAGCACTAAGTGAACTGATGTCACCATAGGTCAGGACTACTAATTTACCATCAAGGTTTTTTCGAGCACCACACACCCCCCGGTTACCTGGGGCTATTGTGCACCGGCGTTCACACACGCCACAACGAACTTTGTTTGAAGCAAGTTGTTCATAATGGAGGGCAGGGCGTTGACAAGGATTTGGATTATGTAGGTTCATTCTATGAGATTAGTTCATAAAGGGGAATTTGAGCCTTTGGGGTCCTCTTATTCGTCCTTTCACTTGTGTGCAGAAGGCTGAAAAAGGGCATTGAATAAAATCACTCTGGTGAAGACGCTATGACCAAAATACAAGATGGCGACCAAGTTCTCTTCTATTTGGATGCCCGGAGAAATTGGTTACGCCGAGTTGAAACGGGGGCTTCTTTTCATCTTCATCGAGGAATTCTACAATATGATGATATTATCGGTCAAGAGTATGGCAGTCTAATTTCAACTAGTTTAGGAGTACAAATTGCTGCATTACCTCCACTACCTCGTGACCGTGCGGTGAAGATGGGACGGCAAACCAATATTGTGTACCCGAAAGACGCCGGATTAATTCTGTTGTTGGCTGGTATAGGACCTGGTTCAGTGGTGGTAGAAGCAGGGACTGGTAGTGGCGCACTCGCCTCCTTGCTTGGATATCACGTTGCTCCTGATGGTCACGTCTTTTCATATGAAATTCGTGAAGATTTCGCCCAGGCTGCAGCAAAAAGTCTGAAAAAAGCTGGGCTTGAAGAATTTGTGACCATTAAACAGCAGGATATTCTTGAAGGAATTACGGAGACAAATATTGATGCCGTTGTGCTAGACTTGGCTGTGCCATGGGAGGTCGTCCCTTTGGCTTATAATGTATTGAAAGGTGGTTGTGTCCTTGTCTCCTTTTCACCCACCATTGAACAGACACAAAAAACCGTTGACGCCCTATACGCCTCGCATTTCACTGAAATCGCTACTCGCGAGCTTATTGAAAGAGAAATCATGGTAAGAAAAGGCAAAACGCGACCCGCAACCCGTATGATCGGTCATACAGGATTTGTGACCTCCGCTCGCAAGGTTTATCCACTCAAATCAAATAAACCTGAATGAGAGAGAC
>JBHLNC010000370.1:0-2677 GCA_048937435.1 Promethearchaeota archaeon
TGGAGAGGGTTACTTGGTACACACACTTCGACGGGCGGCAATGCGGTTGGTGCGAGGAGATGCACGGCACGACCATCAGCGTTACCGAGAACTATAAGAATCTAGGCGATGAAGTGAAGGATGCAGAAGGCAAGATTATGACCGTGACTTACGAAAACGTCGAGACGCCGCCGCTGCACGTCTATTGCCGCTGTATAGAAGTGGCGGTCATCGAGTAGGAGGCAATCATGGAGCGCAAATCATTCCCATTTGAGCTTGAGGAAAAGGGGCTAGACCCGGAGGCCAGGACGTTCAAGGGCTATGCTGCTATTACAGGATTGATGGATGATGGCGGCGATATCATCGACCGGGGCGCGTTCAAGAAGACCCTGGCCGAACGGGGCAAGCGCGTGAAGGTCTTTTACATCCATGACTTCAAGGAGCCGATAGGCAAGCCGTTGGCTCTCGAGGAAGTGCCGAGAAGCCGCTTACCGAAGGCTATGCAGGACAAATGGCCGCAGGCAACGGGCGGCTTGTACGTCCATGCCTACATCAGCGAAACGGCGAAGGGGAACGATGCGCTGACGCTGATGCGCGATAATGTCCTCGACGAGCTTTCCATCGGCTACAAGGCCATGAAGGAAAAGATGGAGGACGACGGCCCCGAGGGGCAGAGGGCGCGGCACTTGAAGGAATTGAGCCTTATGGACATTTCGCCCGTCCCGCTGGCGATGCAGGAAGCGGCAATAGTTACCGAGGTTAAGGAAATGGAAGAAGACGAAGAGTTTGAGCAATTGGAAGCCTGGGATGAGGAAAAGCCCTATCCCAACGAGCACGCCTGTCGGCTCAAAGATCCCGGCCAGTATGACACCTGCCGACGGGGAACGCGGCAATCAGGCGGCAAGACCTATTCTATCATCTTCTGCAAGAAGACCGGCGGCAAGATGGAGGAGCAGGCGTACCGCTACCCGAAGGGCACATGGTCGGCATCCGAAGCCAGGGCGCATTGCAGCAAGCATGGCGGCAGATTCGAGGCCGCAGCCAAGGACATAGCGGAAGAAGGGATTATCAAGGCGCTGATTCAAGAAGCCGAATTCCAGCGCCAACAGATAGAGGAGATTTAACAATAAATCGGTAGTCATTGCCGGGTTCAAGCCGAGCCGCCCCCTGGCGGGGCACTCACTTGGGGTTGTGTAGATGACCTGGAGTTATCCGCATGACAAGGGATTGACACAAATACAATCTCAAGGAGAGTGAAACAATGAATGTGGCAGAATTGAGAGAAGAGGCGCTGGCGCAGAACCAGAAGGGCTTGGATATCTACAAGCAGATCGCCGCAGGCGAGCTTGGGATCGAAAAGCGAGAAGAGGCCGACGCCTTAATCAAGGAGGCCGGCGAGAAGATGCAGCTCGCCGAAAGCGGCAAGAGGGCCCTGGCGCAGAACGCCGCGCTGACCGAGGGCCTGGGTTCGCTCACCGCCGGGACATCGGAAGATGAACCAAGGGAAGAGAAATCCGAGCCAGCTTGGGACAGTCCGCTGCAATGGCTCATGGCGATCACCGCCAGCGGCGTGCCGAAGCACAAAGCTGCCTTGTTGCAGCAGGGGGTCATCCCCGACGACTTCGAGCAGAAGCTATTGCAAGAGGCCGTGGGAGCATCAGGCGGGTTCCTGGTGCCGGTGGAATACCGGCCTGAACTATTCGCCAAGCCAGCGGAAGCGGCAATCGTGCGGCCACGCGCCACCGTCATCCCGATGAGCGTGACGCAGGTACAGATGCCATCGCTCGACCAGACCATCACGCCGGATAATGCCAAGAGCGCATACTTCGCGGGCATCAACTTCGAGTGGATCGAGGAAAGCGAAGAGAAGCCGGAGATCGACTTCAAGTTCAAGCTGATCGACCTGATCACGCATGAACTGGCCGGCTGGATTCCGGTGAGCAACCGCTTGATCGCCCATAGCGCGATCTCGCTGGATGCGCTGATCCGCCAGCTATTCGGCAAGGCGATGAGCGACGCTGAGGACTGGTGGTTTATCAATGGCGACGGCGTTGGCAAGCCGCAAGGCGTCATTTCTGCCCCCTGCACCATCCAGCCCAACCGGGCCGGGGCGGGGGCGATAGTCTTCTCGGACATCGAGGAGATCGTACACGCCTATCAGCCCGATCCACGCGGCGTCTGGTTAGCTCATATCTGCACGATGGAGCAGATAATGGAGCTGAAAGACGGCAATAGCAACTATATGTGGATTCCCAACATGAGGGACGGGATGCCTGAAAGGTTGATGGGCTATCCCCTGATCTTCACGGAGAAAGTGCCGAACCTGGGCACGAAGGGCGACATCGGCCTTTACAACTTCAGCTATTACCTTGTCGGTGATGGCGAGGGGCCGAGCATCGAATCCAGCATCCATGAACGATTCAGGAAGAACCAGACGACCTACCGCATCTCCGAGTTGGTGGACGGGAAGCCGTGGCTATCCGCGCCTGTGATGATGCGCCCGGACGGGACGACAAGTATATCGCCGTTCGTCAGCCTGGACGTACCGGCGTAAGGAGAAGAAAAACATGGGAACAGAAAGAAAACTGACCGAACGGTCGCGTTACACCGGGGATACCGATAATATCGAAACCGCATTATCGCTGGCCACCTATTGCGGACCTTGCCTCCTCGCGCCCCAGACCGTCGCCGCAGGTGG
>JBHLNC010000371.1:0-2669 GCA_048937435.1 Promethearchaeota archaeon
ACCATCTAACCTTTGCCGGCTATTCTGTTCCCCACCCCCTAACCCGAAGCGCGCAATTTATCGTCCGAACCGATGGTAAAGTAAAAGCCATTAACGTTTTTCGAAAAGCCGCAAAGAAGCTTATCGACCAGACTGAGGAGCTACGATCTGAGTTTCAGAAAGCCCTTAAAGCCGCGTGACCGGCGTGACGGAACTCAAGAATCTTAGAACACTTCTTGAAAGCGAAGGAATTGATTCGATTCAAGCAGCGATGCGACGAAAAGATTTAGCGAAGCTTGGCGACCCACTAACAAACTTGTTATTTTCTCTTGCTTACTCTCTTCACTCGCAAAACTTTGGAGCAGAAAAGGTTTCAGGAAAAATTCTTGCAGCAGCATTACGCTTTGCTGAACTCCGTTATCTTGCTCCGTCCCGTCTGGATGCCCATGGACTAGGCGATTGCGTTGAAGCCATGATTGCATACGGATGGTTACGTGGATTCTTTTCAATCTCGGATGCCGTGAAAGTGTTAGAGGAACAGTTTCTGTTGTTTGACACTGGCACACAGCAGTCACGAAAAAAACGCAGCGAAAACATCGCTCGGGGTTTCTCTGTTCTTCTCCAACGCATTTTTGAACAAGAACAGATGCTGGACACCCAGTAAAGCCAATAGATTATTATGTCATTTTTCGTATGCTTTCTAATCCTCTGAGGATGGGAGTAATCGCTATATGGAATTCTGCCCCGAATGTTCAAGCATCTTGAGCCCCCAAAACAATGGGAAAAAGAAAGTCTTATCTTGCCAGAACTGTGGTTACACGAAGCCCTTGACATCAAAAACCAAGAAAAAATACCGAATCGGAGAGAAAATCACTCACCTCCCCGAAAATGAGGAACCAATTGTCATCGACGAGAAGTTGTTAGAGCAACGTACTATGCCTACAGTCCGAGCGATTTGTGCAAAATGCGGGAAC
This sequence comes from Promethearchaeota archaeon, assembly GCA_048937435.1. Classification (GTDB taxonomy): domain Archaea; phylum Asgardarchaeota; class Hermodarchaeia; order Hermodarchaeales; family Hermodarchaeaceae; genus Hermodarchaeum. Next base: position 954 of record JBHLNC010000371.1, read on the forward strand.
AATGAAGCCTACTATTGGCAGGTCCAGACCCGCTCCGGAGACGAAGGAATGACGACATTTTATCGATGCACAAAATGCGAACAGACCTGGCGAGAATATTAGTACTTTGTAGGCTAGCTACGGAGAATCTTAGGCAGAAACCGACTTTTTGAGAAAAATAACTTTAACACAGTCTGCAACAGAGCAGGAGATGTCAACGCTGAACTGATCAGTCGTCCCTGATGATCAATATCACCTCTACGTTCTATAATTTCTCGAGCCTTACTGGCATGTAGTTTTGCGAAAAGTTGATCCAGTTCATAATTTTCAAGTGTGTTAACAAATCGGCGGAGAAGAGACATTAGTCTTAGTTGCCGCCCCCAACTTCGCTTCCATCTTCGCTCATATCTTTGGAGGTCTCGATGGTTATAGCCACCATTTTGAAGTGCATTGCTGATACTTGATGCAGCCATAATGGCACAGGATCCACCCACGACGACGCCCCCACCAGTAGTAGCTTTGGTGTGTCCAGCTGCATCTCCAATATTGACAAAGCGTGGCGCTATTGTACGTGAAGAGGGCCCTCCCGCATATACAATTCCACCAAAGCGTTTCTCAATCTTAGCTCCCGAAAGAAGCTTGTTTTGAATAAGAAACTTATCAAGCGCTTGACGGACCTGTCGATGCGCCGAAGCTAATCCGATTCGGGCATGGTTAGGTTCTAAAGGAATAATCCAAGCGAAGAACCCTCTAGCAAGCTCGGAATTGAAGTACAAATGAACTGCATCTGGAGGGAGCGCGACATTTGTCACTTCATATTGCAGAGCTGGAAGCATAAAATCACGTTTGGGCCGAGGAAGCCCTTGGTCTTGACCTAGTCGGGCTTGAATTCCCTCTGCGTTCACTACAAATTTTGCGTGTATATCACGTTTTGATTTTCGTTCGAGAACTGTAACACGCATTTCATTTTGCTCTCGCTTGCAACGTATGACACGGGTTTCCAATTGCAGAGTAGCTCCAGCGGCTTCTGCTTCCTCAGCGATTTGCTGGTCGAGGCGATCCCGATGCAGAACATAGGCATGAGGTTCACCTTTATCGAGAACCAACTGCCTCCCACCCGGTGCATGAAAAATTGATTGTTGTACTCGTCGAATGATCACCTTAGATTTAGGAATAACTCCATTGTCATGTAATCCATTTATTCCAATAAGCCCTGCACAATGGACTGGTTGGCCTATTTTCTTGTGTTCTTCTAAAATTAATACCGTGTGACCGTTTCGTGCCAGTTGCCGGGCTGCAAGGCCTCCAGCGGGTCCTGCTCCAACCACAACAACTTCAGGCTTCACGGTCATCACTCTCTCGATGAGAATAGAGGTTTAACTATTTCAACTCTGATAACATTATTCAAGTATCCATCGGCTGATGGTTAATTACTTAAGGGATTTCACAGGGGGTTGCCTAATATGGAGGATTCGAACCTGCCAAAAAAACGTATTCAAACTGAAATCTTCGAATACAAACAGGTCTTAGTCATTCGAATGGATCTGAAAATGAGTCGAGGAAAGATCGCTGTACAAATAGCGCATGCAGCTGTCTCCGCAGCTGAAGAGGCCCGGAAGCATTCTGTGGTATCTTGGCGAGGGTGGTTGTGGGAAGGTCAAAAGAAAGTCGCTGTGAAAGTCTCCAGCGAAGAAGAACTGCTAGCACTGCGTGATAAGGCAATAAAAGCGGGTCTTC
>JBHLNC010000034.1:0-10586 GCA_048937435.1 Promethearchaeota archaeon
TAACCCGAAACCCTTCTGGGTTCCGAGTTACAAATGAATAGAAGCTTGCATTAGATATGAATCGATGGGAGCTGTGCGGTGCAAAAAATAAGAGAAAACCTTTCGCTCCTATCCTGTTTTTGCACTGAATGGTTCAAGATTTAGACTTCCTGTGATAATGCAAATTTTGAAAGAGTTGAGGAGGGCTCAAAAGATGACTTAGGAAGAGTAGGATAGCTACACCAGCACATTAGAGAAAGCATTTATTCAGAGATAATTGTGATACGCTATTGGGTGCAAAAAATGAGTAAGAAAGAGGTTGAACCAGGAGCTGGTATCAGGGCGTTACCTTCCTTTCCTGTAGTGTTAGTCACCGTTAAGGAGAATGTAATGACAGCGGCCGCATTTCATTTCTACTCGTTTGAGCCACCGAGTGTGATGGTAGGTTTTCGTCCTGAGGCGTTTACCCTTCAACTCATTTTAGAACATAAAGAGTTTGGAATAAATCTGCCGTTGAAAGAGCAACTCGATATTGTACGTACATGTGGTTCTCTTTCTGGGCGTGATGAGGATAAGTTTCAGAAGACTGGGTTGACGCCAGTGAAAGGGACGAAGATTCATTCTGTGCTGGTTAAGGAATGTCCAGTTAGTTTGGAATGTCACGTGGTGCATGAGGTTCAATTTGGGGGCAGCCATAGGTGGTTTGTTGGAGAGGTTCTGACCGCACACATTGATGAGGCATATTCCAAAGAGCAAGTCCTCATGTATTGGTCACGGGAGTATCGTAGTGTTGGTCAAGTTCTTCTCGAGTTGAAAGGGTAAGTCACTCCAAGCTCTGGATTGGTGAAAGGGAAGTGCTTTTCAAACGATGTCTAAACTGGAAATATCTTTCAGAGGAGACAAGCAAAAAATGAACCCGTTGAACGCGTTTCCCTACAAGAATATGCTAATGATTGTGGACCTCATTGCAGATGGAGAGATCGGTGTGCGGCAAATTGCTGCAGTGACAGGCATGTGTAGCTTTGATTCAACTGAGGTCGCAGACATGTTGGCACATCTTTCTACGTTTGGACGCGTAGAACTCACTGATGATGGATGGATAATTCACCCTGAAGAACATGAATCAGTGTATGAGCGATTTCGTACTCGGCATATAGAAACCGCTGAAGCGACTCTCAAACAATTATCAACAGAAGCTAAGACCGTGGCAGAGTTATCAAAAGAGACGAATCTCCCAAAAGAAACGATTGAATTATTTTTACCATTCCTTGCTGATATCTCGAGACTTGGTGTCATAAGCCGATGCTCTAAGGATTGCCGATAACTTGGTGTCAGGCTTCTTCATGAAGGAACGCATTTATTTGAGGCAATATAACCCCGGCTTTATCGTTGAGATGAACATCGACGATAGGTGTTAATGGGGTGGCTTCAACGTTAACTTCGAGAACGTGCCCTCCGCGTCGTTTCACGATGAAAGGAAAAGAGGCAGAGGGTTGAATGAGGGCAGAGGTGCCAACTACAAGAATTGTATCAGTTTGTTCGAGCTGAGAAAAAACTTCATCCATCAATATGGAGGGGAGGCTTTCACTGAACCAGACCACATCTGGTCGGAGATGTGCTCCACAATCAGGACAGGTCGGAATACCAATTGTGGGTTCTGAGAGGCGTGTTCGGTATGCACAAGCAGTACATTTGACTCGCCAAATGTCCCCATGGACTTCCAAGACTTTTTCAGATCCTGCTTGCCGGTGTAAGCCATCAACATTTTGCGTAATCACAGCTTTGAGGAAACCCCGTTTTTCCCACTCAGCCAGGGTTAAATGAGCAGGATTAGGTTGGCATTTGGAGATGAAGTCTTGTCGCCAGGTATACCACTCCCAGACGAGTTTGGGGTTTCGAGCAAAGGCCTGGAGAGTTGCTAAATCTAGGGCATTGTATTGGCGCCAGAGTCCATCCTTTCCTCGGAAGGTGGGGACATTGGATTCTTTAGAGATTCCTGCACCTGTTAAGGCGATGAGATGATCTGCGTTTTTGATGAGGTTCGTAGCCGAGGATATTAAATCCATGGTTAAGAAAGCTCCTAACCGTAAATAGAATTTTTTACAACCCAGGAAAAAGGACCATATAAATCAAAGGGAATTCTCTGGCTTACACTTTGCCATAAGTAATCTATCCTGATATGCATGTTATCAGGGTTGAACTTTCCCCGAACTCACTAGGATAGAGTTTATCTTTTATACTGAATCATGAGCATATCCAGCCCAAGGTGTACGTTGAATGACTGAAGAAAGGGTTTCTTTTGTTACACGTATGCTCGATATCTTATTCGGAGTGATCCCAATCGGATTATCAACTACGGTGTTCTGGCTCCCGCAGTCTTACATCATGTTGATGATTATCCTATTAGGCCCCGCAATTTTCTGCTTGGGGTTCTCACGGATGATTTATGGATATCGTGAGAAACTTATGTCTTCTAGGCTGCGTATCCTTAACTTCATCTGTGGTATTGTCTTAGTGATCATCTCTGTACCGGTTATGATTTCCAATTACTTAGGAGGAATATACTGGATTCTAGTTCTTGCGATAGGCTTGATGGTATTCGGTCTTGACACTCTGCTAACTGGACAATTTTCACCTTCACAAACAACTTGGTTTCGGATAATGGAACTTGTTGATGGCACTGCTTTAATTGCCTTGGGTATGGTTGTAGCGTTTTTTTCCCAGCTAGGCGCAATAACGCTCTTGTACATTCTAGCCCTTGGAATCGCGTATGCTGGGATTTACCTCATTATCGTTGGAATTATTGGTCGCCAAATATTTATAACGAATTGATTCACCGAAAGGAATGTTACATCCAAAGGTGATTTAAAATGTCTGAATCGTCCCGCTGGTCATTTTCGTGGGGTCCACGTTTTGCCATTGTAGTCTTACCAAATATCCTTTATTTTGTAATCCTCGGTATTGCATTAGTTCTTACCTGGTATCTTACTCCGCTCATTCCCTGGCAATTAATACCCATTGTAATTTGGCCATACCCGTGGATGTGGCGCTATATTGAGCTCTTTGGTGGTATGATACTTCTGATTCTAGCGGTTATGTTTATTGTTTGGGGCGTTATTTCGATGGGAAGAAAGCGGGCGCAAGGAGAGGAGATTAATCGGAGTCGGCGTTCTTCGCAGCTGGTGACAATGGGTGCATATTCGTATTGTCGTCATCCCCAGACCCTGGGGTTCATTCTGGCTACTCCAGCGATTGCGTTGATTTTTGACTTTGTTCCACTTCTTATCGTTGCCATCGTTTTCACACCGCTACAGCTTGCGTTACTGGGGTACGAGGAAATTGAGTTGTTACGACGGTTTGGGGATTCGTATGGAACATACCGTGAAGCGGTTCCTTTTATCATACCTCGAGGTAAACGTGTTGTACCCTCGTAGCGAAATAGCTTCCAGATAGCCAGATGTTCTCACCCAACCAAGATTAACTACTTCGCCAACTTCAGAATGTGGAGTGAAATAGCTACTCAATACGCCAGTGGCGTATTGATACAAATAAGAACACTGCAAGTAGGACAAAAATTGCTAGAACCAGAATTGCGGGAGCAAGCCAGGGATTAAAGACGGTGGGAGGTACGAGCGTAACAGAAACGGAGACGATGTTACTCCAGGGTCCTGAATTACTGTCATTATCAAAGGCGCGAACTCGGAAGTAGTAGGTGCCAATTTGGAGATTGGTAACAGCTACACTTGTTTGATTGACCCTCCATGTGATCATGGGTCGTTCGAAGAGAGACATTGTGTCCATTTGAAGTTCATAATCTGCAATGTTTCCATCAGGATCAATGGCAATTGTCCATGGTACAACGAAGGATCCGTAGGGATTGAGGTAAATAATGTCTAATATTTCCAAAGGACCGGCTGAACCTTTGCCATCGAAACTGAACTTACATGCAAACCCATTTGTAGATTCTGTTAACCATTCCGAAGTGGTTCCGGAGAAGAAGAGACCCTCAAGGGATGCACTAAATCCAAAGGGCTGACATTTACCTGCTCCACCCCATGTCCGTTTCCAAGCAAGAGCACCTGTGCTGTTGAACTTGTTAAGACTTGTCTGGAAACCAGAAATTGGATGTTCTAGTTCACCACCAACAAAAATGCTGTTTGCTGTGACATGGATCCCTATCCCTTCTTCATTGGTTCCCGTTTCATCGTATTGCTCCCAAAGCAGACTTCCAGTACTGTTGTATTTTAGTAAAAAGAGTTCTTTGGGTCCTGATGCGCTAGAATTTTGTATTGATCCAGTGACGAAGATATCGTTATTAAAAACTGTCACCCCTCGGGCGATGTCTGCATATTCTCCACCCCAGGTTGTATTCCACAGTTGTGAGCCACTAAATGAATACTTTGTCAAAAAAGCGCTAGTATTGGATCCGTCCCATTGATCTCCAGTATCACCCACAAGATAGACGCCGTCGGAGCCGACTTCGATTCCAAATGCGCGGTTAACTGAGGCATTCTGCCACCTTTCTGTCCAGACTTCGTCCCCATCAAAGTTAAATTTGACCAGAAGTGCATCAACATCTGTTTCTGTATTCCTTCGGATTCCGCCAGCGTAGATGCCATCGGCACCTACAGAGACGCAGGTAAACCATTCTTCTGGAAAGTTGCCATAAGAGGAACTCCAGATTTCATTTCCATTATAATCAAGATTGACTAGCAAGGCATTCGTTCCATATGGACCTGTTGTCGTCATGCCTGCAAGGTAGATGCTGCCTGCCCCGGTAGTAAGAGCAAAAGCTGAATCGTTGTAGGAATTTGTCCAAGTCTGATTCCAAATGTATTCTCCTTCTGGTGTGTATTTCACCAAAAGGACGTTATGTGTGCTACTTCCAGGTGATGAAGTTGATCCTGCAACAAAAACTGCTTGAGTTGTCACAGCTATTGCGTTGAAGCCATCATTTCGGGGTTGCATCCAAAGCGTACCCCAAACATCTCCATTACTCAAAACCTCGGCACTGATCTGAGTTATGTTAGATGGCAAATAGCACATAGAAACGACCATTCCTAACAATATCAGCGAGAATACTAGTGTATTTATCCCGCGAGGTTTCATGGCCACCAAGACACCCAACCAATTATTTTGAATACGGTATACTTCAAGTATATGAGGCTTCGTTTCAAGGCAGGATTTGTGGTAATCTATTCATCCATCGCTTTTCGGATTCTCTTTGCTTGATCTTCCAGCTTTTTTGTAGGAGGAGTTTGTCCATAATCTGGACCCGCCTCAATACGTATTCCATCCCCAACGAAGCGAGGAATCACATGAATATGAATGTGTGGGATTTCTTGAAAAGCCGCTTTTCCATCAGCAAGCCAGACATTAATTCCCTCACACTTGATCCCTGATTTTCGTAGAGCAGCAGCAATCCGTCCAGCTACTTGAAATTGCCGCCCAGCTAACATCGAATCTAATTCATTCAGATTTGCAACATGAGCTTTAGGAATCACGAGAGTATGGCCCGGGTTAATAGGGCGAATATCCAGAAAGGCGAGGATTTCGTCATCTTCGTAGACGACATGAGCGGGGATTTTCTTAGCAACAATGCTACAGAAGATACAATCAGTGGATTGATTACTCATACCCTTACTTTCCTGTATTCTTTCATAAGTAGTACGTTTTACATAGAATTTAGTGAGTTAATCAGAACGAACTCGGTTGAGGATTTCAAAGATCTGTTCTGAGTTGATAATTTTCTCGCTTTCAACTTTGAATTCCACCGGATGAACGAGTATTGCATCAGTTTGATTGCCGCCTACTCCACCGTGATTACCGATGAGTTCTTCAAAGGCTGCCACTGAGCCATCTTCATACACAGGACTCATGAGAATGAGTTCGCCATTACTGGGGAACTCAGCGAGGCGAAGTAATTGTTGTCTTCGAACTTCTTCATTTCCATAGGGTGTGAGGGGGTTTTGCCCTTTGATTTTGCCTGTTCTCAACTCTATTGCACCCTCCCCACTAAGAAGGACTGGTCCAACTTTTTCATCCATAACAATGGCAAACCCAACACCCTGATGAGCAACGAGTTTTGATATGAAACCAGGAAATAGAGTTTCAAGATTCTGTAATGTTTCGCGTTTTTCTGTTGTTGCGAAATAGATCTGAGCGAGATTCCCTGAGGCACATACGAGTACATCTTTTGCTTCTACTTCTTTGTCTGGTGGAGCTTCATCTTTTTTACTAGCCTGACGGTGGAAATATTTCAGAACCCCATGTTCTTTCTTCTCTTCTTTAGTTGCAGCTCGACCAGCATTCATGTCATCGACGAGTCCTGCAACGTACCCTCGATGGGCATCAAGGGCTTCCATTTCGCCCACCGAGGCTTTGCCTTCGAGTAGCTCAGTGATGAGGTCTTTGAGTGTGATGCCGTATCGTTGCTTGAAGGTCCAACCAACAGACTGACCATGATCAGAAAGAATGAACAAATGGTAAGGCCTGGGTGCGTAGTATTTAATAACATGTAGAATTCGTCGTATTTGCTTATCCAGACCATGGAGAGCTTTGAGGGCATCGGAAGTCAATGGACCAGAATGATGAGCAATTTCATCGTAACCTAAATAGGTCACATAAATTGCAGGTGATCCGCGGAGAATGTCTTGAATTACCATTGATGTAGCAACATCACGCATGAAGATGTTAGTTGCGGCACGAACAACAGGATAGGCATGTGCGAAACGGTTCATCCGTGGTTTTCGCCGGGTGATGGTTTGTTTAATGATTTGTCCAATTTCTACTAGTATATCCCAGATAGTGTAGATTATGCTGCGATTCATTGCATAGGGATCAAGCAAGTAGTAATAGAGATCCTGACTTCTTCGTCGTCCTGCCTCGGCATCCTCTTGGGTAAGGGTTGACATAGTGAAGAATGAATAGGAAGCATCACCGCTGATGAGATTGCTTACACTAGTACCGCCATTACGGAGAATGCCTTGACCAGAAGAGGCTCGCTGGTCAATTTCTTGAGCGTTTTTGGGGTTGTTGGAGACCATCATACGTTTTTCCGGTTTTAGATACCAGCGAAAGGCAGGGATATCAATATTATTTCCATGCATGATACCAGCTTGGCACGATGAGGTCATAGAGGGAATTCCACAATCCCAGTGTGTGAGTACGTGACTACCATTTTTTAATAACCCTTGAAGCGTAGGCATGTATTCGTGTTTTAACGCCTTTTGAATGGCAGGGTGGCTAAGACCATCAATTTCCACTGCGACTAGGGCATGAGTTTGAGGGATATCTATTCCTGCGATTTCTTCCTGGATTTTTTTAGCGACATAGTCATTGAAGAAAGTGATATCATCATCAAGACCTACTATATTCACAACGAGGGCATTGACAGCGGCTAGAATGAGCCCAGCGGCTAAAGCAGCAAGTAAATTGACCACATAAAATCCTGGAAGAATACGGGGAAGTTGCCATAATATAATGCCATTGACGAGGAACATGAAAACGAATGAAATGATAAATCCCAGCCACCAGCGGGCAACTAGTGCAACAAGTTTAGTAAATAAGGGGCGTACCAACACGTTGATAACCGCAATGATGGCGACAGCGATGTAAACGACCCCGAGCATCGTAAGGAGATCATTTGAGTCGAAACCAATTCCAGCATACAAGAAGGTGGTAAATAGTAAGCAAAGTGCATCTATGTTCCAGATGAGGATAAATCGCCCCATTCTAATATTATATCGTGGTTGGTCATCCATCTGCCAAATCAGAAAAGCCCCAACAAAAAAGATATTGATTGCAAGGATTCCGAAAAATAGACTTAGAGCTAGGTCTAGGAAGCTAAAAGGGCCAATTGGTGTAAAGGGAAAAAGAATTCTGTAAACATAGCTGATTATTCCTCCAGAAATTGCGAAAATAGACACAGCCACTCCGAGAGTGATGGCCCAGGATTTCTTGTATGCAGTTCCTAATGCGACTATCATTCCAACCAACGAAACGGTTGTAAGGACAGCACCGATGAGAGTAAAGCTATTCACAATGAAAGGAATGGTGAGTCCTGCATTAGTAATTTCATTGATAATCTCAACATAGAGAGCTGGATCATTTGCATGTGCATAAGTTAGGATTTCATTAATGAACGATGGAAAGCTCGAGATAAATACTCCCAATATCGCAAACCCGAACATCAATACAAAGTCGATGCCAGCAAAGATTCGTACAACGCGGGGCGCTAGAATAGCTTCATGCACTTTTTTATCAGCCAGTTATCCCACCTCAGGTCCTGTTTGCAGTGTAAATGTTAAGAGCACTTTCTTCCTTTTATTTTATTTTCCGCCATAAGAAATGATAATTTCTTGTGAATCTGCGAAAGCTATTTGTGGAGAATGCTCTGACTTGCATCTGGTTTTGTGTTTGGTGAGCCGAGTATGAAGGGTTGGACTGGACAGTTTCTACGCGTGAATCTTTCTAATAAAGAAGTAAACACTGAAAAGTATCCGAAAGAATTTGCCTTGCAATTCGTGGGGGGTCGCGGATTTGCGGCAAAGATTCTCTGGGATGAAGTGCCTAAGGGTACAAATCCCCTCTCACCCGGGAATAAGTTCATTGCTGCTGTAGGACCTTTATCAGGTTTGGCGATGCCGAATGTTGGAAAAGTTGTTGTTGCAGCAAAAAGCCCCTTGACAGGCGGATATGGGGATGGAAATCTAGGCTCACATTTTGGTTCCCAATTACGACGAGCGGGTTATGATGCTTTGGTTATCGAGGGAAAGGCTGAGACCCCGTCCTATGTTCTGATTCAGGATTCTGAAGCAAACGTACTGGAGGCTGACCATCTTTGGGGAAAAGGTGCGTTTGAAGCAGAACAGAAACTCGAAGAGACTCATGGTAAGAGTATTGGCACGTTAGTGATTGGTCAAGGAGGGGAACACCTCGTCAAATATGCAATCGTCCGGTCTATGATGGGACGAGCTGGGGGGCGCCCAGGAATGGGTGCTGTAATGGGTTCAAAGAACCTGAAAGCCATAGTCGCGAAAGGCTCCTCTACACCTGAACTGGCGAACCCTGAAGCGTTTCGCCAACTTGGTCGAGACGGTTTCAAAGATATTCGTGAAAAGCCAGGCTACGATGAATGGATGACCCAGGGTACGATGCTCATTCACGCATGGTGTCAAGAATACAGTGTTCTTCCCAGTTACAACTTTCGTGAGGGGCAATTCGAGCATGCTGAAGCTCTCAGTGGTGGCACCATGGAGAAATTGAAAGAAAAAACACGCGGGTGTCCCTCCTGTACCATGCAGTGCGGTCATTGCATTAAAGATTCTGAAGGACTCTCGGCTGAACTCGATTATGAGAACGTAGCACTCCTTGGATCTAACATTGGGATGCGGGATCTGCGCGAAGTCGCTACTTTGAATCGGCTCGCAGATGAATATGGTCTTGATACAATTTCCTTAGGTAACACAATCGGCTTTGCTATGGAAGCATCAGAAAAAGGGATTCTTGGTGAAAAGCTCGACTGGGGAGACTTCCATGCGACACGGAAATTAATCACGGACATTGCATTCCGAGCAGGCACGCTAGGAAACATGCTTGCTGATGGCACACAAATCATAGCAAAACAACTCGGTATGAGTGCTCAGAATTTTGCTATGCAAATCAAAGGTCTAGAAATCTCCGGGTATGATTGTCATGCTGCACCTGGAATGGCCCTTGCTTTTGGAGTCTGTTCTATCGGCGCCCATCATAAGGAGAGCTGGGTGATTACCCATGAGGTAGATGTGGGTCGGGAAACCTATGATGAAAGTAAAGTCGATAAAATCATCGAATTACAACGAATTCGAGGTGGGCTATTTGAGCAGTTGGTTGGGTGTCGCTTCCCTTGGATTGAAGTCGGATTTGAATTGGAGTGGTATCCGAAGTATTTTGCAGCAGCGACAGGTCTGAAATGGACATTAGATGACTTCTGGGCTATCTCGGATCGTATCTATTCATTAGTACGTGCTTATTGGGTCCGCGAATTTGATGGTGAATGGGATCGGTCGATGGATTATCCTCCTGCACGTTGGTTTACTGAACCGCTATCTGTGGGTCCTCTATCAGGTACCAAGCTTGAGAAAGAGGGTTATGAGAAACTGCTTTCATGGTACTATCAGAAACGAGGCTGGGATGAGAGAGGAATTCCCACGAAGAATCGGCTGAAGGAACAAGATTTGGAGTGGATAATCCCCGAGCTCGAAAAAGTTACCAAACTAAGTTAGTTGTTGATAATCTGAGATTCACGTAGTATTGCGATTTTTTAATCGGCGAAATGAATACGAAACTCACAGGCAGGATCTCCTTGGAGGCGACCCTTGGTTTGGGTGACCCGAGCAGTATAGGAGAGTCTGAGGTTGTCAATCCATTTTTGGAGTAGGCCTTCAAGCATACCGGCAACGAGTTCACAATAGCGTAAATCGAGGACATTTTCCATAGTGTCGTGTTGACAGATTGGGCAGAATTCTGTGGTCAGATGGAGGGTGCGGTCATCAGAAAATTCCAGTTTATCGGGGGGATGTCCTGTGGCAAGGTTCCAATTTCGTGATAAGTATTTTAAAATCTGT
>JBHLNC010000372.1:0-2663 GCA_048937435.1 Promethearchaeota archaeon
AGTATTAATGTTACAAGGATCGTTGATTGTGTCCAAAATCGCTGTTGTGACGAGGTTTCATTTTCAGACATGGTCAGTGACCGCGTTGTTAGAAGATTAAAGCGTTATCATTATTGACTATTCTTTGGGGAGTTGAGGGGCAAAGCGAAGTAGACTAAAGGAGGTGAGTAAAAGACCCCCAAGCATAAGCATTCGTCCCAGGGTTATGATTTCACAGACTGCAATGGCTTTAGAATCGAGGATTCCACCAACCAATATGAACACCAATCCAGTAAAAACGAGAATCAGCAGCACTCGGTCAGCACCGGCCTTGAATTGACCATAATAATAATCGATGGTAATTCCAATGTAGAAGGTAAATGGAAGTGCTGCACATAGAATGACAATTAAATCTGGTCTGAGATCCCAGATCCGAGCGGAGCAGACTATTTCAGCGGATACGGGATTGGTTATCAAGAGGACATCGATCACGACGATAAACCAGGGAATGATAAGAGCAAGGAGGATCCACTTCCTAGTGTTAATCCAATCAGGATAGGCAACTAAAAGACTCCACAAGCCCATTAAGGTTATTCCTGATATGAATAAGACCCAAAATCCTTGCCAATATGGGAACCACGAAGTTGCAGGAGAGAATTGAGGAAAGAACGCTGCACGGAGATTCCAGATTATATGAGCCCCAGCAAAGGATAGTAAAGCGAGGCCGAAGGCCAGCGTTTTATAGCGCTGGTAACCAGAACGTGTTGAGACCCGCAGTAAATAGAAGAGGCCGAACGCCAAAGTCGTGGCGATAAACGTAAGGCCAATGCCAAAGGAAATGATATTTTCAAGAATATATTGTATCATGAGAATACCTCGGATTCAGAAGCTTCGGTTCTTATCATATAAAACCTTCACTCAGCTGAGAAAGAAAAGAAAAAACGCCCCGTAAGCCTACTTGCACGCTTACGGGTGAATCTAATGAATGACAGCGGGGTCATTTTATAAACAGGTTCATGAGTCGGTATGAGAACCAGAGTAAGAAGAATCCCGCTGCCGTAAGACCCCTCACGGCAATGACCGCCATGTCTAAAGCTACTGTTGGATCAATATAGCGTAGACCTACATCTAGAGTGATTGTAACAAATATGAGAATCAAACCAATCAAAAAGATTAAGTCTTTTATGAAGACTTTTGAACCGAGAGAGCGGCGTTGATTCATATAGAGGAAGTAGGAACCGATGGGGATGATGCAGACATAGATGGCAAGATCGATACCTGACGCAATAAGCATGCCCAGTCCATAGGGATTCGCGGGATTTGCAGCGAAATCTTCAACAAAACCATGCCAGACAATAATGGGATCTCCTGAGATGTATACTGAAGTAAATGCATAATATGTGAACACAATTGTTCCCACGAAAACGAGTAGTCTAAGCCAGGACCGACGTCCTGCAAAGAGGTCTGGTCTTGTCATTCGGAAAAGCCAGAAGACACCGAAAAAGGCACCAAATCCAATATACAGAGCCCATTGGAGTGAAAAGGGTTGTATAACTAGCAATAGGGAATCGGGAGCAACTAGGATTGTTCGTAATCCCCATACAAGGAATGCGAGTGACCAAAACCAAAGTGTCAAGACCCCATATAATAGGAGCGTTCGATCACCACGACCACGAATTGCCTCGATGAATAATTGTAGTCCAAAAATGAACGCAAATATGAAGATAGCAAAGCTGACGCCTGCGGCTAATTGAACAGACAGGTTAATACCTCCAGTGAAGCAGAACTGCATGTAAGGAGTTATAAAAATCTGTCTCTTGCGACGAGAAATCCCATCGAGCGTTGGTAACCTTTCCCTTTTTATCCGGTGACAGAATAAATGTAAGCTATTCTTTGAAACGGAGGAAACAATGTGAGTTCCAAGCTACGGTTCGCTGTTGAATTCGTACCTCAAGAAGCATACTGGCAAACAACCGCTCTCGGTATTCTTGCAGAGAAATATGGCTTTGATTTTTGTTGGATTACTGATCATTTCAACAACCGTTCAGTGTACGTAATCTTGAGCTTGTTAGCTAACTACACTGATCAAATCATGTTGGGCCCCGGTGTGACCAATCCTTATTTGATCAATCCAGTTCAAACCGCTTCCACTTTGATGTCTCTCGACAATTTGTCTGGGGGTCGTGCAATCCTGGGTATCGGAGCAGGAGACAAAATTACACTTAATCTGCTCGGAATTGAGAGGACTAAACCACTAACCGCCGTAAAAGAGAGTGTAGAGATTTTCCGTTCGATTTTTGATTCGGGGAAAATTAAAGGTTATAAAGGCCAAGTCTTCACTGTAGAAAAAGCCAAAGTTGCTTTTGAAAAGACAGGAGAGCTTCCAATTTATATTGGGGCCCAAGGACCATTGATGCTCCAGCTCGCGGGATCGATGGGTCAAGGGGTGTTGGTCAATGCTTCGCATCCAGTCGATTTTAAATTTGCATTAGAGCAGATAGACAAAGGCATCAAGGAAGCGAATCGGAAACCCAAGGATGTTGATGTGGCCGCATATGCTAGTGTTTCCGTTGATAAGAAGATGGAAAAGGCGACAAAAGCTGCAACCCCAGTTGTTGCATTCATCGTTGCTGGTTCGCCACCCGTTGTGTTAGAAAGGCATGGAATATCACTGGAGAGTTCAG
>JBHLNC010000373.1:0-2663 GCA_048937435.1 Promethearchaeota archaeon
ACAAATCATGGAGGCAGTGGAGGAATCAGCGTATGGAACCCTATGGATTCAGGAGGCGCACTCACCCATTCGCAAGTGTCAACCTGGCTTGACTCGATAACCTGCCGGAACATGATTATAGTCATGGAGCAATGTGTGTCTGGCAAGTTTATCCAATATCTTAGCGCACCAAACAGAGTGATCATGACAGCGTGCAAAGATGATGAGGGATCAGCTGGTTGTGACACTGAGGGAACTTGGGACGAATTTGTATACCACTTCATGTGTGCACTCGTAAGCTATTCGTGGAATGGTGATGGTACACCTGTGAATGCTGATTTCAATTCCGACACTCAAATATCAATGAAAGAGGCATTCATTTGGGCTGCTGTGAAGGATAGTCGAGCTGAAACTCCATGGTATAACGATAACGGAGACGGAACCGGGTATAACGTTCTCCAGGTTGTATATGGTGGCGCATCATATGGAGATACTGTCTTTCTTTGATTCAATTGAAGGGTGGAGTGGACTGAAACACTCCACCTCCATCATTTTCTTGTTTCATAAAAAATAACGAAGGTTCTCACACAATCTGGATCTTCGAAAAGCTTTTACTCACAAACCCAAGCCTTACTGAACCTTTTTTCAATTGGATAAAATTTTTCTCAGACTGAAAAACCAATGGTTTTTGTGTCTTGATTGAGTACCTTAACCTGTTCTTGGGGAGATTCAATGCAAATTCTACTGCCCCCTAATAAGGCAAGTACTAGTACTATAGGTGCTAAACGCAACCTCGCATTATTTTTATTTTTAATTATAATCCTTGGGATGACACTTCTGCAATTCCCATTACAAAGGGAGGATACATGCAGAGCTGCCGTTGTGTGGTCAGATGATTTCGATGATGGAAACTATGACGGATGGACGGTCGTTGATGGTAACTTTACAGCAGAAGACCACACTCTACGAGCCAATGCAACACAAGGTCAATCGAGAATCTACTTTTATAGCCCTATAGCCACGGGAACCTGGCATTGGACAATGCGCAGTGTGGATATTAGTAGCAGCACTTTTGAAAATAGAACAAAAGTCTATTTCATGCACGCCCCCCTAAACATGTCACACGACTCCCCTGAGTATAACAAGCCCTTTAGTGTTCAAATTAGTCCTGGAGAACAGAGATTCATATTTCTAAGAGGGGGCACGGAATGGGATGAATATAAACCAGGATTTAGACTAACTGGATGGCAGCAAATTGATGTTATGCGTGACATTGAAGGATATCTCTATATTTGGATTAATGGCTCGCTCCGCATGACTGATTTTTGGGGACCGAGGTATGAGACGTCAGGCATCTTTCAGTTCGTCTGCCCTCCAGGGGCTGCCATAGATAATATCTCGGTTAGTAATACATGTGATTTCTTAGTCACGCCAAGTGATGTTCGACTTTCGGAAGAAACCATTTCCCTTGTTTGTGAACGTGGAACCACAACAACCACTTCGTTTAGTTTAACGAACTATGGTGAGACTATTCAACAGGTTACCTTCGTATGGATTGGAACAGCTCGGGGGATTGATCATCATATGGAGGGGTGGGATATTTGGGTAAAATACAATCGCACGGAATCTGTTGAGGTGGATTTTGAAGTGGGCTGGGCATGCTCTCCAGGTAATTATGTGTTTAAACTTCAGTTATATCTGGGTGATCATAGGGAAGGTGGTGAACTTTTCGTTACATTAGTGTTCGAAATACATGTCCTGGGACAACCGTTTCCATTAGGTATTCCGTTTGAGCAATGGATAATGATGTTTGGTTATATCATATACGCACAAATTGTTCTTTTGGTATTTATCCTAATTCACAGGAAGGTCAAAATCCTCATACCTCAAAACCCTCAATACATCATCATATTAACTGGAATATTCTCGATAGTATGTCATTTAATTGGGCATTTCTTAGGAGGCTACTGTTATGTTCGAAGTGTGGGGGGGTTGATGTGTGGTTAGGCTATTAATGAAACGGTAATTTTCTTTTGGATTCTTCGCAATCTCGGCTTAATCACGACGATTATGGGACTAGTAATCGCATTGTTTTTTATTCTCAAGTCAAAGAGAAGGGATGCTAAAGAAAACAAATAGATAATTCATTTTGTACGACCTTCGTCTTTTTACTCACAGAATCGGGCAACACTCACATTCTATGCCTATGAGAGAAATTGTTACAAATACTACAGATATTAAACAGGCTTGAGTATCTTTTTCCGTACCCTGCTATTTTTTATCCAAGAGGGACTAAATGAAAACCGTTCGAGGAAGGTTTTTTAACATCTTTGGAGGGCCTCGATGTGGAGCAAGTACTAATTGTCAGCCATAAAATCCTTCATCCAAACAAATACATCTCTTTCCTCGTGTTAACGATTCTTCTCATTCTACCAATCATCTAAGCATTTCACTTCAATGCATCTTTTACCCAGTTAGCATTCAATAAGTCGCCAGCCCAAATTGAGCCCCTTAACATGAGACTTTCAAGCCTAACCAACCAAACCAACGAATCCATTTCGTTTTTTCAAGTCACGCCCATACAGCAAAACTTAGAGGATACAGAACAATTCACACCGGAAAGACAAAAACTGCGATCAGCAATTGACATTCCACCCGTTGCAGATATAACTGATAAGTAGGCG
>JBHLNC010000035.1:0-10560 GCA_048937435.1 Promethearchaeota archaeon
TAGTCCTTCAGGGAAAAAATCAGGCAAAGGGCGCTATAAGGGACACGAAGCGTGACTTCAAAGATCTAGTCCAGAACGTCAAGTCCGGGAAAGCGACGATCAAAGACGCTTTTCGGTTCGGTTACTTCAACCGGGAATTGAAGATTTTCTTAATCCATATCTTTTTCCACCCCTAACTGCGGATCCTGAAGAAGCGGCGCGTTTCTTTTTCTTTGTAACCAGTATCGATCATCGCACTAGCCCTCCTGGTCAGAGTTTTGAAGGATCTGTTGATGGTGAATATTTTCAAGGCGCGGACCTCCTTTGGCACCTCAGCCTACGAATGTTTCAACAAGACTCCCATTTGTTTCATCCTCAGGCAATGGCAAATATTACAACAAAGAAAGTTGAAAACTGGTTTACTGTTCGCCATCCAAAACGAGTGACAATTCGCAATTCTGAAGAACGCGCGATTCTCCTGCGTAACGGTGGACAACTATTGATGGACAAATATCAAGGATCTGTACTAACGCTTCTCCAGGTTGCAAATCACCGGGTTACCATAGAACCAAAAACACGCCATCCCGGACTTCTTCAGTTACTCTCGGAATTCAAGGCCTATGAAGATCCTGCTAATAAGAAGAGCTTTCTGTTTCTCAAATTCCTTCTCCGCCGAAACTTATGGGAGATTAAAGACAACGACGAGGTTCAAATCCCCGTGGATAACCATCTAACACGAATTGCTCTTCGTACAGGAATAGTGACCTTGGCGTCAGGCCTGGCGAATGCTCTTCGACAACGTTCACCCGTGGTACCCGAAACCGATATTGTTCTTCGGAGAAAAATCAGTAGGGCTTTCTCAATGGTTGGAGAACACGCAGATCGTTCAGTATTAGAGTTGGATGACTTTTTCTGGCATTTTGGACGACAATGCTGTTTACTCGATAATCCGATTTGTGTTACTAGTTGTACATCGAAATGCTTTGTGAGCACTCATCTACTCAAGGTTCCCTGTCATGGAGTATGCCCTCTACACTCCGTTTGTTTAGCATACGAAAATGACGACCAACGGGCTTTGGTTGAACCGAAATTGGAAACCTGGTATTACTAAGCGGCCCACTCTATTCTTTGGGGCGATATTTGTATCGACCCACGAAGCTTTCTCGGCTCATCATCGCTGGTAGTGCCCAAGTTACAACAGTGCCATTCGGTGTATCTCGAAGCGTGGGTTCGGGCGTACCAGAAGGAACTCCTACATATTCAAAGTTAGGCGGAATTAGGTCTTGCAGTTCTGGATCTTGAAGGCCGGTTTCTCCTTCATTAACAAAGGTGACAGTAACTAATAATTCACCAACTTCAGAAGTTGGCATTACGGTTCGGGTCTTTCGAAGCTTACGAACCACTGATCGCACTTTAATTACTGGCGCCATAGTTTCCGAGATACCAGTCGTAGCATTTGGTCCCGGTGGAAAAGTATTCGCTTCTATCACTACTGGTAATGGGTGTTCATGATTTGGCTTCGGTGCTCGGGCGACTGTGATGTAATTCGCTGTTACGGTATCTCCTGGCCTAATGGGTGTATGATTCTCAGTTAAGTCATGGAGTTGAATTGTTAATGTGTGAGGAAGTTTCACATCGCGATCCTTGGGTCGGATATTGACTTTTAGGTTTCGCGTAATGGGCTTGTCGCCAACTCTTACGCGAATTTGAGTATTATCCGGAGGTTCGAATCCAGGAGGAAGTGTGTCGTTGAACGTAATTTCATCACACTCTATGCTTCCTGTGTTCCTGGCTTGTAATGTGACAGCGACTGGTGCTGGTTCCCAGGCTAGCAATTCGAGGGGTTCAACGCGTTTATTGGCTTCAATGCGGAGTACTGGAAAAATTGTTTCAGCCTTTTCGATGGTTCCTACTATTTCTTGGCTGATAGGCGCTTCAACTGAGGAAAGGGCAATAATATCAAATTCTGGTTGTTCTGCCTGGACTTCAAATTCGTGGCCCCAGACCTCACCGGATTCTAGTCGATGGTTAGGTGTTCCTTCATAGAGAAGTTCGTTATCAGGTGCTGTAAGGACTACTTGTACACGTTTAATCCGAATCGGAAATTCGCTAGAATTAGTTAGTGAAGCTTTACATCGCCAATTTCCTACACGCATTGAATTTTCTTCTTTTTCGACGTTAATTTCCGTCTCAGTTGAAGCATTAAGAGTTGGGACAAGAGTGCTCCGAACAACATCTGGGATTTTATAAGTGACATATACCTTTCCGCCAGATTTGGGTTCGGGGTCTTCTGCTGTGATACTTGCCCGAATCCGTTGAACTGCCATCTGTTCGGGTGGCAACTCTTTGATTTTCCATACAACTTGTCCTTCTCGTGAATCATATTCGACTTTGCCTATCTGCGATTTTTGGATGTCAATATCTCTGAAGATAGGTGGAATCTCTTTTGTTACAACAATATCGCGAATGGGTGACCCTGAATGGTTTCGTAGATTCAAGCTAATTTCGACGGGCATTTTGTATTCAAACACAAGGGCATGATTTACGCCCACCCGTTCCGAGAATGTATCAATTGCTTCAGTAAGTAAGAGCATGGGGGCTTCAATTTCTTTGATGATGAAGTCTTTTTCCCACTCACTCATTGGGTCTAACCGCCCAATATCCAGAGCAGAAAGTCCCAGTGTTGTTCGATTCTTTGGATTTAGTTCAAGTTCTGCATCCCACACAGCAAATTTGCGTGATTGATTTTTCACGAAAACCTGCCCTCGAGGATTAAATCGGGTAATCGTATTATCCGAGTTGAGAAGAGTATGTTCATGTTCCTTGATTGAAATAGTCAACCCTGCTGGAGGCTGTGCTGAGGCCAAGATTCCATCACACCTCGTTTAACAATAGATACCTGTTTGGTCATTTAATGTCTTTCGTGATGCTTGCTGAAGCCGATTGTATAATGCTTAAATCGAAAGAAGGGCAAGGTTAAGAGACTCGTTTCTTTTTCGTGTTAGTACACCATCTGCGATGAGCAAAGTGAGTTCGGCCGTGGGATTGACGCGACAACCTTCGAGTAAGTGTCCACCCATTATTTCACCTTTCTCGCCTGACAAAGTTATGTGGGCATGTACTACTACCTCCCCATCCAATCGCGCAATATTACCAACACAACAAAGGATTTCTAATGCTGGCGAGGATTCCAAATTGGGTTTCCATTTAAGGGTGGTATAAGCTTTCTTACCAGGATCATAGAACCCATAATGAGCTTGATCTACTGCTCCTATCACCGTAAACATACCAGCTTTGACATTATGTTGAATAACAACCTGCTGGATGCCATGGAGAAGGTCTTCACCTACTTCTAATCGTGCTACAACAATTTCTTTAAGCGGGAAAGAACACGAACGCATCTATAATACCTCAATTAGTGACTAATCTATCAGAGGGCTAAATCCTAAAAAGTAGGAGGGTCCATAATCGATTCAGAAGGGATAATGCGTGCCACCAAATCTCTCGGACTGGATGAAATCTTCAAAAGCAAAGCCCCGTGCTAGTTCTAGTCCGAAAAAGCAAGAAATGTTCTCTTTGCTAACACAAATCCTCGCAGAGAGTAAGGACAAGCCTATTCGCCCATCAGAATTTCCCAAAGTTCCTGATTCTGGCCCTCCGGGTGTCTTGATAAACATCGACTATCAAGGGGATGCAGGCTTAGCCAAAGTAAAAATCTACGATGCGACAAAAGGCGAAATCTACGAATGGTTGGATAACACGGGGCACCATCCCTATTGTTTGACTGATTTAACACGAGAAGAAGTTTCACAACACAACGATGTCATGGCACACTCAGGCTTCCTAAAACTCGAAGAGAGTCAAAAATACAACCTGTTGTTAGATAAAGAGCAACAATATACTGTGATTGTTGCCAAAGATCCCCTAGCCATTGGTGGTCGACCTGACTCTATTCGAGAAAAGTTAGGACGCGATCATAGCTGGGAAGCAGATATCCGTTATACCCAGTGTTACACAATGGACCAAAAACTTACACCAGGTCTCCTTTACCGCGTCCAGGACAAAAGATTAGTTCCAGTCACACAGGGATTCTCTATTGAAGATGCAACAAAAATCCGGGCGCTATTTGCAAAGGACAAGGAGCTGTCAAAACTCATCGAAGAATATCTTCCCCTCTTCCTTACTCAGGCAACCCATCTGCCCCGCCTCGCCCTGGACATTGAAGTGGAATCTGAATTCATAGACCGTATTCCCGACCCAGAAACCGCTCCTCAATCCGTTATTTCTGTATCAATCGTCGACGACACTGGAACTGGGCGAGTCTATATGCTACGTCGTGATGCAGACGACCTCAGTGAATCAAAACTCCCAGAAACGGTCAAAATCGAATTCTTTGACGAAGAACGAGTTCTCCTTGAAACCGTTTTTCGAGTTATATGGCGAACACCCCTCTTGATAACCTTCAATGGCGATAACTTTGATTTACGGTATCTCGTCAACCGAGCAAAGACGCTAAACATCCCTGCCTCAGATGTTCCAATCCGAATGCGAGGCGGCTTTCGCGGAAACCCTGAAGCCACTCTAGAATACGGTGTCCATATCGATTTGTATCGGTTCTTCCACAACCGCTCTATCCAGATATACGCCTTTCGCAATCGATACCAAGAAGTTCGCTTAGAAGATCTCAGTCAAGCCCTTCTTGGCGAAGGCAAACTTCAGCTACCCGACCTAATAAGCGAAATACCCACTCATCTTCTGGCTGAATACAACTGGCAAGACTCCTATCTCACCATGCGCCTTTCTCAATTCGATAACAACCTAGTCATGAACCTGATTCTCCTGCTTATGCGCCTTTCACGTCAAGGCATACATGATCTCACTCGAACTGCCGTGTCCAATTGGATTCGAAGTCTCCTGTACTATGCCCATCGACAAAACAACTACCTGATTCCTCGCCAAGATGAAATCTCCGCCTTCAAGGGTGAAGCCGTCACCGAAGCCATCATTAAGGGCAAAAAATACATGGGCGCCATCGTCGTTGAACCCAAAGAAGGCGTCCATTTCAACGTCATGGTGATGGACTTCGCTAGCCTCTATCCTAGCATCATGAAAGCCTACAACCTCAGCTACGAAACCGTCCGATGCAATCACCCCGAATGCAAAAACAACACCGTCCCAGAAACACCCCACTGGGTCTGCACTCGACGCGAAGGCATCACTAGCCAACTCATCGGACTCATCCGCGACGTCCGCGTCGAACACTTCAAACCCCGCGCCAACGACAAAACAATTTCCACCACCCAACGCAACTGGTACAGTGTCGTCGAACAAGCCCTCAAGGTATTTCTCAACGCCTGTTTACCTCATGACGAAGAGGTCTTTGTTAGAGATTCAAAAGGTCAAATAGCAAAAAGGAAAATCAGTTCTCTTCAAAATGATTGGTCAGACTATGAAATATTGTCTGTAGATAGTGATACAAATAATGGATGTTTCGGAACACCACTTTTTGTTCCTATTCTTGGATTAGCAGAAACTGGAACTAATAAGATTTTAAAAATAAAATTCACTGATGGTAGAGAATTACGATGCACTCCTAACCATGTTGTTCCTGTTTTTTCAACTCATAAAGGAAGACGGTATGGTAGGGAATTTATTATTTCAGAAATTCCTGCTGAGGAATTGAGAATTGGGGATGAACTCCTCCTATGCAATAGACTCCCTCTATCCCAATCACCTCCCAAACGAATTTTTATTCCAGATCTAATCAACAACGAGCCATTATCCATCGGGATGAGACGTGACACCTACAAGCGTTTTTCCTATAGAACATCACAAAGTATTGATAATCCACTGATACAGCTATTTAATCAGAAATCTCGCTATAATAAATCACAGAAGATTTACCGGCTAGAATGGGAAGGGCTTTCGCAAAAAGAAAGGGAAACGATTCGAAGGACTAAAGCTGAGTTACTCGTTAAGATCTCTCGAAAAACATTAGATCCTGGTTATTGGCAGAATATTTCTATTCCCCTAAATTCTGAATTCTTCGCACTCATGGGATGGTATTTGGCTGAAGGACACGGACAGAAAAATCGCATTACAATTACTCAATCTAGGAAAAACAATCCAGAAAATTATCAAGAAATAATCCATATTCTAGAAAAGCTTTCCTGGCCTTATGCTGACTATGAAGACAAGATAATTACAGTCCACTCTAATATTCTTGCTGCATTGATGGGAACCCTTTGTGGAACACATGCTAGTAATAAGCACATCCCTCTTCATTTGTTAAACAAAGAACGTGCATTAACATTAATCGAGAGCTACTTCAAGGGTGATGGTAATTTTAATCGTAGAGGAAAACGTCGATACAGTACCATTAGCTCTCAACTAATTCGTGATCTTCTTTCACTTCTAAGTGGAGTTGGACGATTCTCGTCTGTTCATAGTGGTCAGAATATCAACCGAATCGTCGAAACTGATGGACGACAGTATACGCGAAAATATCGTGGAATAATGGATTTCAATGGAACCAATCTGGTTCGTGTCAAATCTATTATTACTGAACCAAAACTTCGCCCTGTTTATGATATCGAAACAGGAAATGGGTGGTTTGTTACGACAAATGGCATTGTAACACATAATAGCTATGGTGTGCTTGGGGCTTCGCATTTTCCTCTCTACTGCGCTCCTGCTGCAGAGAGTATAACGGCCGTCGGTCGGTTTGCGATTACTCAGACGATTGATAAAGCGAAGGAAATTGGTGTCAAGGTGTTGTATGGTGACACCGATAGTCTGTTTTTGGACAATCCGACCAAAGAACAATTGCAGCAACTAAGTGATTTCAGTGAGAAGGAACTTCGTGTTGAATTGGATGTTGAAAAAGAGTATCGCTATGTTGCATTATCCAGTCGAAAGAAGAACTACCTTGGAGTTTCGAGTGACGGGCAGGTTGACATTAAAGGACTGACAGGAAAGAAACGCAATACGCCTGCTTTTCTCCAAGTAGCATTTATGCAGATGATTGATATTCTTCGCCAGGTTCGTAATCCTGATGATTTTACGACAGCGAAAAACCAGATTCTCAAACTAGCCCGAGAGAAACTTACAATGTTAGAGCGTCGGGAATTTCAGGTGGAAGATCTGGCAATTCGCGTACAACTAACGAAGAACTTGAATGCGTATGTCAAGACAACACCGCAACATGTGAAAGCTGCTCGTGAGCTCCAAAAGGCGGGTAAGGAAGTCGTTGCTGGAGATATTATCGCGTATGTTAAAACGACTGGTGGCGTAAAACCGGTTGAACAAGCTACTGCACAGGATATTGACATCACAAAGTACAAGGATCTCGTAAAAAGTACCTTTGAGCAGGTGTTGGATGCGTTAGGAATTGAATGGTTAGACACAATAGGAATGCGTAGATTAGACACGTTTTTCGGTTAACTGGCGACAAGTTTATTCCCTCTTTTATCCCAGTGTTTACAGTTACTCAAGTAGGTGGAAATTGTGGAGATACGGGACCTACTCACACGGGGAGTCACGCTCATCGTGGACCCTCAGAATCTTACTACCAGTTTAGATGACTTCTTTGCAAATTATGGAGGATACTTGGAATACGTTATTGCAGTCGCAAAGGATGTTTCGGGACGCGTTTATTACTCCAGCAAAGTTGCGCCTGCTGATGAAAAAAATCCTACATTCTTCAGTGAGGCTCTTGATACAACTGATGCAGTTGGAATTCGTGCTGGTGCGTTTGTCAATGTCTTTACTGATGCGTTCTTTGCTGCAGATCCGGCATTCAAAACTTATACAACCGAAGGACAATCCATCGAAAGCATGGTTTGTCCGAACAAACCTACGTTTATTGAACATATGATAACGGTTGTGAAAGAGGTCGCTGAAACGCCTATTCAGACTCTGATTTTAAGCAATCTTGGCTATCCACATTCACAGTACTGTTACTGTACGGATTGTCGGGAGGAATTTACCAAATATGCTGACCTCCGTCACACTTTCCAAATTGCTGATCCTGCAGGTAACCCTGCTTTGTATAATCAGTGGATTGAGTGGCGTGTTGCTAAAATGACTGACATCATTCAACAGCTCATCACAGCCGCAAAAAAAGTGAAGCCTTCTCTCAAAGTCTTTCCCACGTACCCCATCGATTCTGAAAGTGGATACGTTGCAGGCACTCGGACAAATCAGGGTCTAGATCTTGATGCTCTAGCGAAGATGGATAAAAACTTAGCAATTGAAGTCTATCCTTGGACACCCATCCTACCGGAAATCGGATCAAAAGATTTCAAAGCTTTCATTGAGAATCTTTCCTTTGTCGGCTCTCTTACAAAGCTAGGTGTTGATTTCACTATGAATCACTGGACTCTCGAAGATGATGCTGAATACAATCGTGCAAGAGCCTTAGCAGAGGCTGTTGACATCACAGATATTTACACTATGCTCGGGTATCCAAATCGGTATCAATCCATTCGTGAAATTCGGTTAGGGTTAGGTACCTAAACATCAAATTCGATATTGTCCAACTTGAAAAAATACAATTGGGGATTTGAACCAAAGTTGAATGAAACAGAAAGCATTCAACGGCTTGAAGAGCTCTATCGTCAGCTCATGGGCTCAGATATTGCTACGCCCCAAGAGGTCAAAGCGAAAGCCGAGATCATTTCTCTGCTTCCTCAACTTAAGGCTTTTATTCAAGCTCAGGATACACCTGAGGCTCAAGAACTAGGTCAGGAAATGGAAACTCTTTACGAAATGGTTTCCAAATGGAATCCCCTAAGTGCCTGGTTTCGAGATGAAGAAGAACTTGTTCAACTTTACTTCGACATTCTCTCTAAAGTCCGTCTCTTTCTGATTCGTCACAAAGGACCAACGGAAGAATCGAGTACTCTAGTTAGTGAAAGTATCAACTCAATTCGACAGACTATCACACAATTAGCGGCAGTAGTTGAGGAAATTCGAGTAACTGTCAAAACGATGCTGGAGATTGTTTCACCTACACCTGAAGTTCATGCTCGGATTGCGGGTTTAAGTAGTCGGGCTCTGGAATTTGAACGAAGGATTGCTGATTTTGAAGCGTCGAGTGGGGATAAAACCGAAGCCGATCAAGAAAAAATTGAACACTGGAAACAAGCCCTTCAGAAGCTTACCAAGCAAATTGAAACCTTACGCAAACTCGCTAAAAAGGGCTAGATGTTGTGTATTCAAAGAAGCTATAGTTATTGGATTCCCGCGAATGCGTACGTATCACTTATTTTTGGTTGCGTCCACAACGACTACAGAATTCACTATCCTCTTGTAAATCCTGTCCACAGTAGATACAGAACCCTTGTATTGATGAATGCGACGAGGGTGAAGCAGCTATCGCAGAACCTGAAGAACTCCATTCCCCAGAAGAAAAGTTCCTTGATTCACTTCCTAACCTAGAAGACGATCTGGAAAAGGGGTCTGGCTCTGTAAACGAACGTGACTTATACTCCTCCGGAGTCCCGAAAAGTCCACCAAGATCCACAGTGTTGCTTGATCCCGATCTAGAAGCCTGGGATGTATTTCGACTAGATTCGTAACGTCCTGACGTTTCATGCTCACGCCAAGACTCATACTGGTCCGGGTGAGAAGCGCTTCTTGAATATGATGGAGAGAGTGAGACCTCAGAACTAGTCGACCTCATTTGCTCTTGAGGCCAACGGCGTTCCCCGTAGCGTAGAAATTGCTGATGACATTCGAGCTGAATTGCTCGAAATTCTTCCTTAGATATACCCAGTAAACGAATTGCCTCATCGCGGAGATGGCATTCACGGTTCAAATCACAACAATAGGCTAAACTTCCAAAACAAGTTAGTTTCATGGCCTGTTCTGGTGTAATCTTTGCTAGTGGATGGACTCGCTGTTTGCCAATCCAAAGCTCATCGTCAACTGCTCGTACTGAGGTCATAGCTTGCCGTTCCAATGCTTGTAAGACCTCTTTCGCCGGGTATGCCCGACCATTAATTAGTATAAGCCCCTTAGCGTATTCAGATCCCGCTGACATGGTCTCATCTCTCCAGAATACGGACGCACATGGGCGCTTATTAAATGTGGTAAAACCGCTTTTTAACGTAAACAGAAATAGGTTAATTTTAGCGCGAAAATCGCTTCACCTGAATCGCAATGATGTACATTAGCGCCGCGACAATTCCTGCAATGGCGCTAGGTGAGGCTAAAATCGCAAATGAACTCACTAGTCCAATGAGCATTGCGAGTAATGCTAACACAAAGCATCCAATTATCACTCCATTAACCGTTTTTAATACCTCATTTGAAGCCGCAGCAGGAGCAACAAGAATTGCATATACCAACACTGCACCAACAGACTTTGCGGCAAGGGCGATGGCGATGGCTGCGACAATGATCATAAGATAGTGGTAGCCACGAGCGCTCATACCATGTGCTGTTGAGCCTTCCATATCGATGCTAACATAGACAAACTCTTTCTTGAAGAGAATAACGATCAGTAAAAGGGAAAGTGCAGTTCCTGCCAAGAGTACGATATCTAAGTTATCTAACAATAGGATGTCGCCAAATAGG
>JBHLNC010000374.1:0-2660 GCA_048937435.1 Promethearchaeota archaeon
GGAGACTGCACCTCCACCGGTGGACTGTCAGCTGTTGAGTTGCCACGGCAGCGTCATTCGATTGTCGTTCCGGAGGACGCGAGATACGCCTTGACTGCTGCTATACATATATTTATCGTCTCAGTGGCGTTCCAGCGTTCTGTGTTAATAATTAGGTCGAAGAGGCGTGTATCGGAAACCTCGATGCCGTAGAATTCTTGAAATCGACGTTGTTCGCTCGCTTCACGGTCTTGGGTTTCAGCTAAGGTTTCTTCATAATCGCGTTTTTCTCGATTAGCAATCCGAAGTGCCCTCACTTCTAGGGGAGCCCGGAGATAGATTGTAAGGTCTGCGAAGCGCCTGGCAACCCACCCAGCTATGTATGCATCAATAACGACATTTCCTTTCTCGGCTTCTCGTTGAGTTCGTTTGTCAATTTCTTGATCAATGCTTGAATCTTCTTCTGCAAATTGACTTAATTCTACCAAGGTAATGCCTTTTTCCTTGGCTAGCTGACGGAAAATCATACCAGCTGAAATGTAACGGAGGTTGAAGGTTTCAACTAATCCCTGGGCAACCGTGGTAGTGCCAGCACCATGCAACCCACTAACCGCAATTGTGATGGGCATGCCTACACCTTCAATGATTACGTTCCTGGTCCCATTCCCATTGACATACTAGTTCCAAGGATCTTCTGGATGACCATGTTCATTGTGAAACTGCAAATAATATACCAGTAGACGTAAGTCAGTCCCATTCCACCATCTGGAATGTACATGTTCGCAGTACCCCATGGCCATTGAAAGAGTTGCCACCCAAATCCGTTACCAAACGGTCCAAGAACTGAAGCAAAATTTAGAGGAGAGTAGAGTACTGGACCATAAATTGGAAAAGGCCACGCATCTGGTCCTGGGGGGACAATGAAGATTCCATTCATGATAGTAAAGGTGAGCATGAAAGGTATAATGGTGATCAACATAGGCATACAGGATTGTTTACTGACCTCGGTTTGGAGTTTCATAATATAACGTTCCCGCCGCTTAATCTTCAATTCAAGTTTCCGTTTTAGTTTGGGATCAGTTACATCTTTGGCCTGCTTTTTCATTGCATTCCATTCGTTGATGGCTTCGCGAGAACGTTTCAGGCGATTAAAGTCAACAAACCGGCGATTTACCAGGTTCGATGTCAAGGAGATGATTACACTAATCAACATGACGACAAGCGCTGAAAACGGTGGATAGACCCAAGGCCCCAAGGCATTTCGAAGTAACAGCGCCAAATCAACGAGAGGATTCCATTGCACAGTCATCACACCTTCAAGAGCAAATCAGCAAATGCAGTTGCTGCCTCCTCAGCTTTACCCTCTACGTTCTTAAGAATCATGACGGTAGCACCAGTCAATGTACCTACAGCCACAGCGGCGGACCGGCAGAGCAACTGATGGGCTGCAATATTGTCAATTAGCTGCTCATCTCGTGTCCGTGTGGCATCTTTCGCCCGACGTTTCGCAATATTTGCTGGATCAGCTTCCACTAAGACTATCGAAGCTGGACGAATTGCTTCAGCCACCCATTTAGGTAAGCCGATGAGAAATCCACCATCTTCCGTTTGAATTAGCGTATGTGTATCGACAACCACGATTTGTGAGCGGCTCATCGCAGCGATTCGTTCTCCTGCAAGTTTCTGTACTTCACGTTGTTTCTTGACAGGAAGTTTCCGAAGATCATCCCGATTTTCAACGAGACGTCGCTTTTGGGCAATTTCAAACATCACAGACCCATACGTGATGAGCGACACGTTCACTCGATCCTCAACTTTGCGAATCCCATCGGTAACGACCGTTGTTTTCCCCACACCTGGGACGCCACTGACGACCACGACTTTACGGACTTGCATTTATTTACCTCCACCGAACCGCTGGCTCCATCTAGGTCTCAACCTTAAGAGCTTTTCGAGCTTATCTAATGTCCACACCTTGACAACCACTAGGCTACTCTACTCCAAGTAGACCACGCATCATGGGATGCATCTCGCCTAACTGCTCCTTAGCGAGGATTTCGAAGTATTGACGCATTATGCCCACAGCAAGTAATATTCCGATACCACTGCTTAACGTTCCCATTAGATCTGCGCCGGCTGCGAGGGCACCGATGAGAAGACCACCAAGGATAGCTACAACAGGGATGTATCGGTTGAGGATTTTCTCTATGACCGCAGGTGACCGTCGGAATCCAGGGACTTGCATGCCCGCGCCGATTAGTTGTCGTGAAACTTCGCGTGGTGAAATCCCTGAAACGTCAATCCACAATCTGGCAAATCCGGCACAGAAGATCATCAAGAAGAGGGCATACCCTATGGCCTGGAGCCATCCGAGTTCCCCAAACAGTGCAGGAATTCCAACAGGTGGCGTTAGAAACCAGACAAAACAAAGGGGATTGGGAGCAAGATAATTTGTTTGTTGGGTGTAATTGGCGATCAGTTGAAACCAGAAAGCCAAAGGGTGAGCTCCTGGAGACCCAGGTGCAAGGTTGAGGCCGAAGACAGGATTGTTCCAAAGGATTTGGGTGATAAAAAGGATGTTAGCATAAAGGGCTTGAGTGAAAATAACTGGAATATTAGAAACGTAGAGGAGTTTGATGGGGTATTGGCCTCGGAATCCGCGGTACCGAGCGTATTGGAGG
>JBHLNC010000375.1:0-2659 GCA_048937435.1 Promethearchaeota archaeon
AAACGGAACTTTGGGTACCCGGTGAACCGCAATACACTGGTGCATTAGGTGCTGCTCTTCTCGCAATTGATACCCACGAATGAGAAACAGTTATGGGTATACGGAACCAACCATCCTGACACTTGAGGATAAGTGACTGGAAATGCCAATACTTTCCTATCAAGGAAAAAAACCCAAAATCGCAGATGATGCCTACATTTCACCACGTGCAACTGTAATTGGGTCAGCTACAATTGGTGCACGTTGTAACGTTTGGGAACACGCAGTCATCCGGGCTGATTACAATACAATTGACATTGGCACGGATACTAGCATACAAGATAATTCCACTGTTCATTGTGATGTCCGGTATCCAACAAAAATCGGTAGTCGCGTTATCGTGGGGCATAACGCGGTCGTTCATGGGTGTACAGTTGAAGATAATGTACTCATAGGCATTGGAGCTGCAATACTCAACGAAGCACAAGTAGGCCAGCGTTCAATTATTGGAGCCGGCAGTCTGATACCTCCTGGAAAAAAGATTCCCCCAGAAAGTGTTGTCGTTGGAGTACCCGGCAAAGTCATTCGGTCTGTTACTCCCGTCGATCGATTTGAGCTGGATAATAATTGGCAAATTTATGTTGAACTCGGTCGAAGGTACAAAAAAGAACTTCAGGAAAAAACGGAATAGGATTTTCTAGAGTCAGGGTTTGCAAATAGAATATATTTTATAGTGGTAAGATAATCTGGGACCCGTAGGCAAGAGCACAACTTTTTAGTCAAGTGCCAGCCAACAACTCGCGAAAATACCTATTACTAGGTGGCAGCCGTGAAAACTACTATAACACTCATCAAAGCCGATATTGGGAGCATTGGCGGACACATACGTACATGTGACGTAACAACTGACGTTGTCTGCCAATCGATTGACCAAGCTCATCAATCGGAACTCATCATTGACTACAAGATCTGGAACGCCGGCGATGACACCGAGATCTTAATGACACACCCTCGAGGCGTCGATGATGAAGAAATCCACAAAGTAGCCTTTGATGCCCTCATGGAAGGCGCAAAAAATGCAAAGGAACGAGGATTATATGGTGCCGGTCAGGACATTCTGAAAGAGGCCTTCAGCGGCAATGTCCGGGGAATGGGGCCTGGCGTAGCAGAAATGGAGTTCGAAGAACGTCCCGCCGACCCCTTCGTCGTCTTCACTGCCGATAAAACAGCGCCCGGGGCCTTCAATTATCCAATATTTCGCGTCTTTGCAGACCCCTTCAATACTGCTGGATTGATTATTGATCCTAAGTTACACGACGGGTTCATCTTTGAAGTGTATGACATCAAAAATGACAAAATGATCAAGATGGACACACCTTCTGAACTCTATGACCTCTTAGCCCTCATTGGCGCGACAGAAGATTATGTAATTAAACGAGTCTACTCGAAGGACAAAGCCCGTGGTATTGCTGCAGTAATTTCAACCGAGAAACTTTACGCCGTTGCTGGAAAATACATTGGGAAAGATGATCCTGGTGCAGTAGTGCGTGCACAGAGTGGATTCCCCGCTACTGGTGAAATTCTCGAAGGCTTTGCCCTTGGGCACCTCGTAACGGGATGGATGCGTGGCAGTCACAATGGTCCACTCATGCCTGTTCCACTACACTACTCACAGTGTACACGTTTCGATGGACCACCACGCGTAACGGGGCTAGCCTTCAGTATGAAAGAAGGCAGGCTTACTGAACCAATTGATGTGTTCGATGATCCCGCTTGGGACTTAACACGGGATCAATGCATGTATGTTTCTGATTATCTTCGACGACATGGTCCCTTCGAGCCTCATCGACTTCCGCCTTCATCCATGGAATACACTACTCTTCCAAACGTCCTCAACCGATTGAAAGAACGCTTTAAACCGGTGAAATAGCCGAGTTTCGGTAGTTAGTAACTTGCTCTCAATACTCAGTGGATAACAGAATAGACGTCCAGACCACCCGAAGGAAGTCATCTCTTTCATTTGATGAAGAAGCCTTTAAAGACGAAGTCATCACAAGCTTCATTGTGGTTGTCATGAAAGCCTATATCTCAGTGGATTTAGAAGGCATGCCGTATGTGGTCATTCCTGGGCACTTGAATCTGAAGGGTGCCCAATATGAAGAAGTTCGAAAAATCGCGACTAAACTTACCTTGGTGGTTGTCAACGCGCTTCATGAAGCGGGCTTTGAAGAGATCATTGTCGCTGATAGCCACGGACCTATGGTCAATCTCATGATCGAAGAGCTTCCTGATTATGTTGAATTAATTCGTGGATTTCCACGACCTCAAGCCATGGTCATAGGCGTAGAAGGCAGCGATGTGGCTCTCTTTCTTGGGTATCATGCCAAATCCGGAACCGCCTATTCTACGTTCGATCACACCTACAGTGGTGGCACTATTCTGACCTTTAAAATCAATGGCATTGAGATAAGCGAATTCCTGCTCAATGGGTACACGGCGGGTGAAGTTAAAGTCCCTGTCATTCTTGTCGCAGGAGATTATCAACTCCTCGAAGATGATGTCAAAGTACATGCCCCATGGGCTGAACGAGTCGAATTGAAGCGTTCATTTGGCCGAAGTGCTGCAAAAAGCCCAGGATTAGGAAAACTGGAAAAAGATCTCAAAGCAGCTGTGAAACGTG
>JBHLNC010000376.1:0-2647 GCA_048937435.1 Promethearchaeota archaeon
CTCCCCTAGACCCATGGAACCTAACTCGATATGAATACTTGGGCATATGGGTTTACGGCACAGGCGGCGGTCCTCTGTTCTACTTAAAACTCACTGATACTAACGATAGTGAAGCTTATTACCGGCTAGATCTTTCGACTTATGACTCCAGTACCAGAGAATACTATCCAAGTTTTCTCGGATGGAAACTCGTTCTCATTCCCATAAACGAGCATTACAGCACCCTGAATTTGTCCGCCATAAAAAGACTGAAAATAGAGACTGGATTTACAATGCCTGTCGACATACTTGTCGATGATGTATTCGCAGTGGAAGAAACCCAAGAACGTCGGTCTGTCAGAATTGATGGCATAGAGGGTACAACAACCATTGCTCTGCCTGAGATCACTGTTCGAAGCTTGAGCCCGAGTGTAGACGCACGGATAATCGCAAACTACACACGAAGCGGTGCAATGGTTACACCGTTCGCAATCCAGAGAGACTTTGGGAGCGGAAAAATAACCTATCTCAACATCAATTCACTTTATAACTTGTTTATCTATGGAAGCGGCGGATTTGCAGGTGGCAGCGAAGTTTTGGCTAAGATTCTTGAACTACTCGAAGTCAATGTGCAGTCCTAGCCGGTTTGCCTACGGACAGACTGTGAGAAGACCAGCTAACGGGTATGGCAAGATGAAGATAGCCTACCTTACCCATTATTTCCCGCCAGCAGGATATGCTGCTTCGGTGAACACTTATGAGATTGTAAAGAGATTAGCCGCAAGAGGTCACCAGGTGCTTGTGCTCAGCCAACCTGTCTACAGCGATGGTACTACTCAGCCTTCATCTCAGCACGAAAGAAGCCAACATGCAAACTTGAACGTGTACTCGTCCTTCACTACTCCATTGCCCCTAAGCTTCTTCGTCCCGCACGCAATGAACCTACTCAAGGCAATGAAACTTGAGTACGATATAGTGATTACACAGTTTCACGTATTTCACTTGGCTTCTCTCCCAGGTTACGTGATCAGGACTCTAAGGAACAAGCCTTGGATCGTAAAAGTCCATGATTTGAACCCTGATCCCTCACTCTTCAGATCTGTACAGGAAAAGATGCTCAGTCACCTGTGTTACGAAGGCTTGCTAAACATTCTTGGAAAAAAAGCAGACAAAATACTAATCCAAACGAAGGAACTGAAGCACATTCTTGAAAGGAGCCATCATTCTCCAGATAGAATCGTTATATTCCCTCATGGAGTCGATACAAACCTTTTTTCGCCTTCCACTAAGGCAACACCTTCAGCAAATAGGACAATATTGTATATTGGCGCTATGAGACCTCAGTACGGTCTGGATCGCCTAATCAAAGCTTTTGCGCTGCTTACACCCAAGGGTAATTTGAGGCTGACATTGGTGGGCGATGGTCCTGAGCGGACTCGCCTTGCGGAATTAGCCAGAAAATTGGGAGTAGAAGAAAAAGTTGATTTCCGTGGGTACATTGCTCACGATCGCCTCCCTGAGGTTATTCGAAATGCATACATAGCTGTTGGTCCGCTTCTTCCTACTCCAGCTAACTACTACACGATATCTACTAAGGTATTGGAATATTTTGCCTGCGGCAAGACTGTAGTGTCCACCAGATTGTCTAGGGACATTTTGGTTCATGGCCACACAGGATTGGTAGTTAAAGCGCCTCTGCCCAAAGTCATCGCAGAAGTGCTTTCTAATCTGATAGGGGACGAAACTCTTACTACTCGCCTTGCCAATAACGCGCGAAGGCTGGCTGCAGAAAAATTTGACTGGGAGAAGATCATCGATAAACTTGAAAAGGAATTGGAAGATGTTATATCCAGTGGGTTTCATTGAACTGACATTAGCTTCTGTTGTAGCGCGCGCGGAATTTGATCAATGATGCAAGCTGCATTCTCATTTATGAAGTTTCGTAATCAGAACATAACCGAAATGAGAAGAAGATTTTTCAACCAATGAGTCGAAATTGATAATC
This sequence comes from Promethearchaeota archaeon, assembly GCA_048937435.1. Taxonomy (GTDB): domain Archaea; phylum Asgardarchaeota; class Hermodarchaeia; order Hermodarchaeales; family Hermodarchaeaceae; genus Hermodarchaeum. The sequence goes on from JBHLNC010000376.1 coordinate 1,985, forward strand.
ATGAGGACTCGAATCGTATCTGTTCTTGTTCCCTCAGCCTCAATAATCACGGCCATTATTACATTTTTGGTTTTGTCTGGAATGGTCATTCAAGGCTTCAACCCGCTCACGAGCGTCGTGGAAGCAACAAGCAACGGTTCATTTAGATATTTAACAAACATGCTCCCTTATGAAACCACGGAAATTAGCTATAACATGGACGACCTGGAAGACACAACGCATCTCTACGACTTCAGTTCCAAAAACCATTTTGGCGAAATAGACGGTGCCCTAAAATTCGAGAGCGGCATATACGGACGAAGCTTTCAGTGGCCAGGTGGGCGGATCAAAGGGGATGATCTTGACATCGTTGGGATGAGCTTTACGATAGAGGCGTGGATATTCCCAACAAGCGCAGATTTAATAGTCGTGATAGGATATGAAAGTGTTTTTCCTATAATATATAAGGCGACAAATGGGTCAATGCTTTACCAATATTCCGGTGGGTCAGCGGCGTTTTATAGTAACCAATCAGTCAACATCAACATTTGGACCCATGTGGCATTAGTTTATGACGCCTCATCCAGTGTTGCAAAATGGTATCTAAACGGTCTCGAGCAAGGCGCAAAGCAAGTAGGCCCACGAGTCTTGGATGGCCCGTGGTCTATTGGAAGAATGAGGACA
>JBHLNC010000377.1:0-2635 GCA_048937435.1 Promethearchaeota archaeon
GGAACGAGACTGGGTGGAAATTACACACCCTTGGGACTTAATCCGAGCAAATAGGTTCGTGTTGGATAAAGTGCTAACAGGAAAAGGTTCATTCATTGCAAAATCAGCCGACATTCAACAACCCAGTCGAATCGAGGGATCTGTACATATTTCTGAAGGCGTTGTAGTCCGCCCTCATACAACCATTCGTGGGCCCACGTATATTGGACCCAATACCTACATCGGAAACAACGTGCTGGTCCGAGAATATACTGCGCTGGGATCAAATGTCCTTGTCGGCTTTGGCGTTGAAATCAAAGAAAGCCTCATTTACAATGAAACCAAAATTGGGCGCTTATGCTTTGTTGGTGACAGTGTAGTAGGACATAATGTGGACATTGGTGCCGGAGCACAACTTGTAAATCGACCTGTTACGGGTAAATCCATTACAACCGTAATAAAGGGAAAGCCCGAAACCGTTCCGCGCATCAAATATGGCGCCGTCATTGGAGATAACGCGATTTTGAGCCCCAATGTCTCGGTGTATCCTGGAGTTAAAATTGGCGTCAACTCGGTTGTGCTTCCAGGTGCTATTCTCTCCGAAGATGTTCCCTCAAACACTGAAGCACGAACCCCTCACAAGCTGGCATTCCGTGCTCTTGACTCTGGAAAAGAGAAAAAGACTTAAAGGCTAAAAAGTTGTCCGTCCATCTCGGTGACTCGGAGTGGCTGTTGTTCTTGCATACGTTCTCATCTTAGCTAAATCCGGACGAGAATTCGATATTCTTGAGAGTTTGAAAGAATTCAAACAGGTGAAAGAGGCTAGGACGACCCTTGGCTCTTGGGATATTATTGCATCAGTTGAATCTGAGTCAATGGAAGCTCTCTATGTTCTTGTTGAACGTATTCGCGGCCTTCGAAATGTAGAGCGTACCTCCACCCTCATTACGAGATAATTAAAGCCCTCGGAAATCTTGCTTCCTAACCATCCACTTTTTAATTGGGCAGTTCAAGGGGATAACCAGTTAAAACATCTCTGGAATATGTTTGAAGCGGTCTTTGACTGAGAGTGGTATTCGTGTCTAGTGCGTCACAACCCCAAACAGAAGATGTACAGGCAATTGAAGAGCGTGCTGGAGATGCAAAATTCTTCCTTACTATTGGTAGTGGAGCATTCGTTCTTGTTGGCATAATCCTTTTGGTTCTAGCTTTTCTTCCCCTATTTTTACCTCCCAATCTCACTCAATCATTTCTCATTGCTGGGTTAGGCTATCTTATTCCGGGACTCGTCCTTTTCATTTGGGGTCTCGGGAAAGTCTTCCGAGGGAAAGATTTAACCTTCAGTCAGGTTTGGCAAGCAAAAATCCAACGCGATGATATTAAACGTACCGCCCGGTTTATGGTGTTTGTCACCTTCTTCGTAGTTCTCCTGGTTATTCCTATTCTCATCGGTCTGTCTGTTATTGACATTATGAATGCAATTATTCAATGGTCACTACTCGTTTTCGGACCCGTTGGAATCTATATTGGTGTATTTCTCATTAGCATCTTCGGCAATTTCACAGTTATCTTTCCTGTTCCGTATCTATTCGTCCTTCTCCTCGTCATCTTTAATTGGACAAATTTCACCATCATTGATGGACTAATACTTGGGCTCGTTGTTGGAGCAGGGGCCGCTATCGGTGAAACCACTGCCTGGCTCCTAGGTCGGACCCAAACTCAAAGCTTGGAAGAGTCAACTACTGGACAAAAAATGATGTCAATGCGAAGACAGATTGAAAGCGGTTATGGAGGTCTGTTCATTTTTATTTACGCCGCTACACCTCTCCCCGATGATCTTCTCCTCATTACTCTTGGAGCCACCAAGTACCCACTTTGGAAAGCTATTCTCTACTGTTTCTTAGGCAAGGTTGCATTGGCGCTCCTAATTACTATTGGTGCCCTCTTCTTCTATGATCTATTGTTTGCAATGTTCGGTGGAGCAGGGAATCCGTTGATGGATACACTTTACCTCATTATTGGTATTGCGTTGATTGGACTCTTCTTTCTACCTTGGGGGAAGTTCTTAAGAAAATTGAGGGGTCAATCAGAGAAGCTGGAATAAATACACGGTTTCTAACAATCCTAATAATCGAGCTTGAGCAAAAATCTGAATGTCATAACCTTCTTTTTGAATCATCTGCAAAATCGTAGGAAGCACGGTTGCTGAACTAAATAAGATCTGAATTTGCCCACCTTTAGCAAGAACCTGGCGCGCTCCGGAGAGGAACCTGGCAATTAACTCACACTGCGGTCCTGCATACCAAGCCTGCCCAATCCAACTTGAAGCTTTACTAGCAAAGTAAGGCGGATTAAATAAAATCACATCAAAAGTCCTGTTTTGCACTGGCTCAAAAAGGTCACCTGACAACACTGAGACACGATTCTGAAGGTTATTCAATCTCATTGTTATTCTTGCACATTGAACCGCATATGGATTGATATCTGTGGCAGTCACGTAGCCTCCTGCTTGAGCTGCCGCTGCTGCAATTGCGCCTGAACCAGTTCCAATTTCTAAAACACGCGATGAAGGATGAATCTGCATATGTCGGATAAAAAATTTCGTTGTTCGCCCTGTCAATGGGTTAAAAACGTGTGGACAAATTTGAACCTTTAA
>JBHLNC010000036.1:0-10404 GCA_048937435.1 Promethearchaeota archaeon
TACGGTAGAAGCACTCTCGGCCCAGCTTTCGAATAAACTGCTCAAGGACGCAAAAACCACTCTAGGGCGGATCATCAAGTAGAACCCAGACGTTTCTTCTCAAGATACTCTTGCTTTAATTGCAAATGGATATTGTCGGCTACATCAGTTTTTACGACTATCGCGGGATCAATCCAGGAATTGTAACCAATTGTCCTCCCAGGCAGAACCACTGCTCCACATCCAATTTTTGCAGTGTCACCAACAACAGCACCAAATTTGTCGGTATGTGTTGACGCTAGTTGCCCTCTTAGCATAACCTGAACCTCTGCTCCGTCAAAACGATAATTCGAAAGTACCACACTTGCACCAATGTCCACCTCATACCCTAGAATGCTGTCCCCAACAAAGGCTAGGTGTCCGACACGGCTTCCTGGCATTAAGACACTATTTCGTACTTCGCAGGAGAAGCCAATGCTAGCTCCCAAATCGATCACGGTGTAATCACGGATTAGACAGTTGTTACCCACAATAGCGTCAGGACCAACATAGACTGGTCCAACCAAGGCGGCGCCAGGAAATACCCGTGCCCTTGGTCCAATCCAAACATCGCCAATAATGTGAGCGGCATCACTTATGGAAGCTGAAGCGTCGATTCGGTCTCGTTTATTTTGACGTAAACGTTCAAACAAGACGGGTGAGGCTTCCAGGATGTTCCAGGTTCGACCCACATCAACCCATGGATCCTTTGATTGACTCCCATATACTGTATGTCCTTCGTTAATGAGCTGTTGAATTCCCACCTCTAAATCCTTGGTTTTTCGGATTGCATCAAAAATCGCTCGCGTAAAAACGTAAACGCCTGCAACTGCTAGATTACTAGGTTCAGTTCCTGGCGCAGGCTTTTCTACGATGGTAGTGATTTCTTCTTCCGCCAAGGCCACGACTCCAAATTGTGAGGGATTTGGCACTTCCACCAATGACAAAGCCAAATCATGAGCTTTCGCAGCTTGTACCGTTTCCTTGAATCGTTCAGTAGTAGTTATGATGTCACAGTCGGTCATGAGAAATCGGTCGCTATCGGCCAACTGTGGTTCAGCAGCCAGTACTGCATCATATTCGCCTTTTGGTTCAGCTTGGATCGCATAGCTGATGTTCACTCCCATGTGTTTGCCGTCACCAAAGTAGTTCTCAATCTGCTCGCGTTGATGACCAACCACCAACACAATTTCTGTTAACCCAGCTTCTCGAACCGTGTCAATCACATGATGGAGCATTGGTTTGCCAAGTAATGGCAGCATAGCCTTTGGACGGTATTGCGTTAGTGGATGTAATCGAGTTCCATACCCTGCAGAAAGAATCAATACTTTCATCTTTACGCCCTCTTCCAAACTGTTCCGGATTTTTCATCCTCAAGAATGATGCCTAAGTCTTTCAACTGTGCTCGAATCTGATCCGCTGTCTTGAAATCCTTGTTCTTGCGAGCCTGTGCACGTAAATTAATTAGTAATTTCACCAATCCATCCACTATAGCTTCATCAGTTTTCTGTGCTGGTCCTCTCATTCGGTCTCGATACAGTCCCAACACTTCACCTAAATCATCCAAAACCTCGCGAGTTTTCAGTAATGTTCCTGCAGTTATTGTTTGGGTTCCTGTTAGAATTGTGTTCATCAAAGACAAAAATTTACTCAAGCTTGCGAGGGCGATTGGCGTATTGAAATCATCATCCATTGCTGTTTCAAATTCAGTATGCAATGTTTTCAGCCCTTCCCAGAGTTCAACATCTGCGTTCGAGGGCTTTACTGGACTATCTGCTTCAGCTAAAATGGCTTCCTGAAGACGCCGTTCAATCAAATCGATGGCATTATGGATACGGGCTAACCGCGATTTTGCCTCATCTAATTGAGCATCACTAAAGTCAATGGGGCTTCGATATTGAGAGGAGATTAAGAATAAGCGAACAACTTCGGGATCATATTTGGCTGTGATTTCTTGAATCGTGAAAAAGTTACCCAAAGATTTCGACATCTTCTCTTTATTCACAGTGAGAAACCCATTATGCAACCAATATCGGACGAAGGGACGACCACTCAGTGCTTCTGACTGGGCAATCTCATTTTCATGGTGTGGAAACACCAAGTCGAGACCTCCACCATGGATGTCAATAGGTTCACCAAGATATTTTGCAGACATCACTGAGCATTCGATATGCCATCCCGGACGACCCTTTCCCCATGGCGCCTCCCAGAATGGCTCACCCGGTTTCATTGCCTTCCATAGAGCAAAATCATCCGGATGTTCCTTTTCCCCGTTTTCACTCGGTTCAGGTTCATCAGGTTCTTTGGAAGCTTGCTCCTGTCGTGATAAGGATCCATACTTCTTAAATTTCGAAACACGGAAATATACCGAACCATTCGCTTCATACGCGAAGCTTTTTTTGATAAGCTTCTGAATGTGTAAAATCATTTCCTCAATGTGTTCTGTGGCTTTCGGAAACGCCGTCGCTCTCTTAACACCCAATTTATCAAAATCCTCAAAGTATTCCTGAATGTACTTTGTCGCCAATTCAGTAGTAGTAACGCTCTGCTCATTTGCTCGATTAATCATCTTATCATCAATGTCTGTGAAGTTCTGAATGAATCGAACATCAAACCCCTTGTATTCGAGGTACCGTCGAATAACATCAAATGCTACAATGGATCGCGCATGACCCAGATGGCTCGAATCGTACACCGTTGGTCCACACAAATACATGCGAACTTCGCCTTCATGTAACGGTTTGAAAGGCTCCTTCTTCCGTGTGAGCGTGTTATAAACTTCCAACATAGCTTCTCCCGCCTGAATCAGCCATTCGCCCTTAAAAAATGCGATTATTCCTCCGCAATCCCTCTAAGACTTCGATTTTTTCTTCTTGGCAGCCGCTAGCACCGTGCGGGCAAGCTGTTTTTTGCGTTCCATGGAGGTCATCAGCGTCTGCTCCACAACTGCATTCACACCTAACTCTTCTATTTTTGGTGCTATGTTCTTGTCCTTTTGGTCAATGACCAGGATATCAAGAAATTCGCGATATAACTCTGCAACACCTTTTGCTGAGACTTCGACTCCCTTTCCTTCCATCAGCTTATCTGCTGGTCCCTTCACCGGTTTTCCTCCAATAATCGGTGAAACACCAACACATGACGCAGACGCTTTCACGATTGCTTCTTTAATTCCTGGCACAGCCAAAATAGGACCTATACTGACAATTGGATTGCTTGGGCAAATAATCAAAGTCTCAGCATTTTGAATCGCATCTAAAATACCTGGGCTAGGTTCCGCACTTTCAATACCGTCAAAGATTATGTCCTCAACATTGTCTTTGGCTTGTCGTTTGACTAAATACTCTTCAAAATGAAGCAACCCAACATCGGTGACAATCCGGGTGGGAACCCATTTTTCGGTCATTGGTAGAAGGTGACAGCGAACGCCCAATGATTGACTAATAACTTGTGTAGCTTTTGATAAGGGCCATCCCTGTTGCAACATCGCTGTACGGGCAATATGAGTGCCCAAATCCTTGTCACCAAGTGTAAACCAGGTCTCAAATCCTAGTTCCTGCAACATCGAAAGTGCCCTTGTGGTATCACTCTTAATTCCCCACCCCTTCAAAGGATCCACAATTCCCGCTAAAGTGTAGGTAACGATATCTAAATCTGGAGAAATATACAAACCCATAAAATTCGCCATATCATCGCCTGTATTCACAATAACCGTAACCTCTTCAGGAGGAATAACTCGAACAAGTCCCTCTAAAAACCGAGCCGCACCGACACCTCCAGCCAACGCAACAACCGACATAATGACTCCTCCAATTTGAAGGAATGCTCCACATTTATACGGTATCCTATTTTTCGCTATCGAAAAACACAATTTCCTCCAATCGATGCCGAGGAGGCATTAATGGCGATTCCGCTGGCTTCCCAAGAGCAACTAATGCCTGCGGATACACATCACTGGGTATCTTCAAGGTTTCCTGCACCGTTTCCTGGCAAAACAATGGCGCACAGAACCAACACGCCCCTAATCCTTCAGCATGAGCCGCCAAGAGAATATTCTGCACTGCCGCAGCAACACTCTGCACTCCCATTATGAATTCTGCCTGTTGCCTTCTTTCATCAGAATACACATCCATAATGTCCATTGAAAGACATGCAAGAACCAAGACAGGTGCGGTGGAAAACCGCTCAATAGATTCATTCACAACCAACTCGACGGTTTCAGCGGTCTCCCCGTCATTTTCAAGATCCTGTCGAAATGCAACTCCCATTGCTTCTGCCAACCGCCGTTTCATTTCACTTTCCTCTAATATGTAGAACTGCCATGGCTGGGCATTATGGGCAGAGGGCGCATGTACACCAGATTCAAGAATTCGCTTGAGTTTATCTCTGGAGATTTTCCCTTCATGGAATCGTCGAATACTCCTCCGGCTCGTCACCAAGGATAAGAATTCTCTCATTGGAATCAACTTCACCTCACTCAACCCCTCAAACAGAAAAAGAGTTTCCCCAACTATTGTGGAATCGTATTCTCTTCTTTTTCTGTTACATCATTCTATAATATTCGATAGTATCAAATAATACTAACTACGTGGTTTTGTAAAGAATTCCTAATAACTTATCCCTCTAACAATTTTCTAAGCAAATGCTTATGAATCCGGTTTCTCCCTTCCTAGTAAGGTTACAGACTTCCAGAGATAATTCCAGCATCTTGGAAGCCTCCTAAACCATGGTTTAGATGAACGAGGTTGTGGCAAAAAATGAAGTGGAACCAAGTACTCGGTCTGCTATGTTTGTTAGTTTTAGTATTTCCCAACACCTTCATTCTCAATCCATCCAACACTCCTGATATTGATAATAGGTTTCAAGATGACACACCGGTTTTGAATTCCGCTTCAACAATAGAAGAGATCACAAAGACCACTTCTCCCTCTATTGATTCATCCTCAGAACCATTTCCTCCTGAAGAAGAACCTTTAGAAACCCAAGAGCCCCCCAGCTCATTAACAGGGGATGGTGCTCCACGAGCCGCGACCCTCTATTGGAATGATACTCGGGGTTATTTGGGATTAGACAAAGTCACCGATGTTCAAGCCCCTCTTGAGGACGGCGAGCTTTACTATGAGGCATTAAACTTTACTCGAATCGAAGCGTACAACTTGGCTTTCACAGTTGAAGATGATTGGTTTTACTATTATGTTAGCATGGGTGCAGATGAACCGTTTTTCATGAGCTTTCGAATTGAGGGCACAACTCCTGTTCGACTCAACGGTTTTTGGGCCGAATTTTATGGGGCATCCAATCCCAGCACACAGTCACGGGGACCATTCAATTATGGCATCTTCAATGCGACAGTACCTGTAGATCCCCGAGCATCGAGCCAACCACACTTCTACCTCACAGAAAAACTCTATCGTGATTTAGCTCCTCTCTCGTCGATTCAATGGGTTTGGTTTGATATCAATGAAACAGAGGTTATCCTCGATCCCACAGCAACATATGACAACACCTTCTATGTAGCTATCTGGGAATTCGATGACACAGCAAGAATGCACTGGTTGGCGGCTGATGACAACCCGAGCCCCAATGGAGATGGAGTTGATGAAGGCGACTCCTACTCGTTTTGGACTCTTGACTACTATGAAGAGGACTTTACCCTTCAGATTGAGATAGCTCCTTTCAATCGATATCCACTCCCCTCCCAGATGGCTATGATGGTGAATGGAACCCCAGTCTTGGATCTTGGTCCTCCTGGAAACGGGTTCTGGTTTGATTGGCCATTCCCATATCCCTACAATCCCGGTGGACTTCGATACTATGATGTAGACTGGTTATGGCCAGATTATTACCAATGGCCAGTAGATTTTGATGCCATTTGGAATGGGAAATACGCGAAATTTGCTCTCACCAATGCCTCATTCCAGGTATGGGTTAATCAGACTATAGCCAAATGGACACTTAACCTGACAGCTCAATTTCCGGTCCTTAGCTCGGGGCGTTTCATTATCGTCTCAATTGAAGAAGACTGGACTGTCACCGAAGTCAGACACAGCCTAGTTAGTGGCTCTCTCGGAAGTATCCACAACAATTGGACTGAATATTCTGATTATGTAATGATAGATCGCGCTCGTAATGGTATCTGGACTGTACTCTGCGATGCTCCAAACTATATGGTTCAAGCTGAAGTCCTGGATATCCTTTACCAACCAGTCACCGATCTTTATGCCACGGAAACCGCAATTGCTCGGGGCTTTCTCCACAATCCCTTTGGAGAGAATGCGACCAATGGCGATGCTTGGTTACTTGTCTTTGACCCGAATGGATATTTCCATATTGGTTTTCATGAAATGATATCTATGCCACCTGGGGGACTCACCGAACATAATTGGGATATTTGGTCATCATCCTATATGGGTGGTGTCTACACACTTCTACTCTTCTGGGCGAATGGCACCGAAATCGGACTCAATGCCAGCACGCTCGGAGTTTGGCACGCAACACAACCACTCCAAATTAAAACCGAGTATCCTGAACCCAACGGAGAACTGCTTCGGGGAGAAGAAGCCTATGTTCAATTCTACTTTGAAGATATATTCGGATTACCTGTAACTAACGCCGAAATTTATGTCTTCAATGAGACCAGCGGACAAAATACAACCTTATTCGAAGTTATCAACCACAGTCCTGGATGGCCTGGCTTGTATACAGTCTATATCTTCACTGATGACGCAAAAATCGGATCCACTCTCAGTTTCACTATCCATGTAGTCCAAAATTACTATGATGAACAAACTTACTTCAAACAATTCACCATAAGAAGTCGAGAAACCCACATTGTCTTTCTACTTGGTCAGGGGCTTGATAATGGCACCGGAGAATGGCGCACCTTACCTGAGCCCTTTATTAACACAACCAACATCGAGTTTACAATTCTCTATACAGATAATAACGGGTTCCCACTCGCTGGTGCCACACTGTTTCCATATTTTATCCACAATAGAACTATGCAATATGTACGATTAGACTGGATTGATTTACATGCTGAAGGCTTGGGCGAAGCAGGGTTCTATAACATCACAGTGGATACCAATCCTATAGTAAGCTCCGTTTTTCATGAAGGAGATGCTGGGTTCATCATCATTTATGCATATAAAATCGGTTTTGAGGGCGTATGGTCAGATGACCCAGGTGAACCAGGTTGGATTTGGGTTCGCCCTCAACCCCGTCCATCATTTATAGATGTTCCAGTTGAGTATCAACACATCGAATTATATGAAGACTGGCTTTACCCCACCCCTGAACATCCCAACATACTCCGGGTTGTTTTGCGTGATGTACTCACCGGTGAAGATCTCAGCCATGGAACCGTCGTCCTTGATCTTCCTGGTGGAGGCTACGTCCCACTGGACTTGGCTACCCCTGGAATAGGACTTTATGAAATCATTGAATTAGATACCTCTCTTGCTACACCTGGAAGCGATTACTATACAATACGCTCTACAGCCACTGATTTCACGAACGCAACAACAACCATAAGAATTACCATTCATCCGAAACAAGAAATCAGCTATGATGCTCAACCAACATACCAGGCACCACCAAATCATAACAGCCGATGGTCGCTAGACATACAATTCAGACTGGACAGCATAACCCCACAGTTCATCGCCACCTCCAATGGTGGAGCAATCCAAACCTCCAGCAATCAACCTAGCGGTGACTACCTGCCTGTCGGCACAAAAGTAACTCTGTCAATCACCGTGCAGGGTGGTGGATCAACACAAATTGAAAAATACGTTGAAGCTGAAGGTTGGATTCACTTTGATGGAATGTTTACTACTGAAGGACAGTACTCCTTCTTCCTCACCATTGAGGACGCTGAGAATTATGCAGGTATTCCACAAGAAGCTCTTCAATGTGGTGAAAGGCCATTCACCGTAAGTGTGCAGTCAATCAGCTCCTATTTCCTGAGCAATCCCTTGTTCATTATCATAGCGGTATGTATCATAGTCATTCCACTCGGTGCTGGACTATCCTACCGACGCTATGTCATGCTTCCGAAACGCCGACGCAAACTCGCTAAGTACCAAGCCATCGCCGACACCTTTAGTGATGTTGCGAACCTCAACCGATTACTCGTCCTCCACAAAGAAAGTGGAATTTGTGTCTTCGATCCCTTTGCCGCAGAAAGCCAGGATGCAACCCTCGTTGCCGGATTCCTCCAAGCCATTTCCACCTTCGGACACGACCTGGCTGACAGCCCTGGGCTCGCTAACGGTGAAAAAGAAGAAGCCACCCTCCGAGAACTCACCTACGAAGGCTTCCGCATCCTCATTCACGACGGAAACTTTGTTCGCAACGCTCTCGTACTAAGCGGTCAACCCAGTGACCAGTTACGGACACGTCTTGAAGACTTTACCACGGCCTTCGAAAAACGCTACCACAGAGATTTCGAAAATTGGGCAGGACGCGTTGACCAATTCAATGGCGCCTCAGACCTCGTCGAAGAAATCTTCCTCATCTCCCTTCGACATCCCCACTCCGTTTCCAAGCGCAAACCACGCAACGTCCAACTCACCTCCCTCGAATCCGACATCTACAAACTCTCCAAAGAACTAACCCTCGATCGAGAATATGTCTTCCTAGGACAAATCCTGAGCACCTATCTCACTGCCGCAAAAACCGACAAACGCGAAGCCCTCATGGCCATCTACCAGCTTCGCATCAAAGGCGTATTTGTCCCGATCCAACTCGAACCCATAACCCCACCTGACACCTCCGCAGCCTAACACATACAAATGCATACGGATGTGCTCTAAAGGAAGAATTCGGGTTTTCCTAACAATACGTGGTAAGAGTAGAGTGGAGCCGAGGATGGGATTTGAACCCATATAGAACAGCTCTGCAGGCTGTCGCGTGGCCACTCCGCCACCTCGGCAACAAAATAGCCACCCCTCTGTTACCTTCCCGCTTTTTTGCTGTTTCGGTAACGGGAGTAGGTTTTTAACCCTGCACGAGAGACCAGCAAATAGGGGCTAGACTCCACAATGTCATCTGAAAAAGCGATTCTGATTGTCTGTGATGGAATTGGCGACCGTCCGATTCCTGCATTGAAAGGCAAAACCCCACTGGAAGCGGCCACCAAACCAACACTGGATAAACTCGCGGCAAAGGGTGCAACAGGACTCCTTCATGTACTATCACCAGGCATTCCCCCAGGAAGTGACACGGGTCATCTCTCCCTCTTTGGATACGACGCTCGGGAATGCTACACGGGGCGTGGACCCTTCGAAGCTCTCGGGGCAGGACTTGAACTCGAACCCACTGACATAGCATTTCGTGGCAATTTTGCCACAGTCAAAGTAACTGGCGATGATGATTTCGAAGTTCTCGATCGACGAGCTGGACGAAACCTCCCTGAAGGTGGCGAACTCGCGAAACTTATCAGCGGACTCAAACTCCCCAACCATCCGGATGTTGAAGTGATTGTCGGACATACCGTGGAACATCGGTGTGTCGTGGTTCTGCGTGGAAAAAATCTCTCATCCGCAGTTTCAGATACAGATCCACATGGTCACAGCGATTCTGTACTTGCCGCAACACCTCTCGATGATTCAAAAGAAGCTAAACGAACTGCCCAGATAATAAACGAATTCACCCATGAAGCTCATCGCATTCTTTCAAAAAATCCCATTAACTCCTCCCGGAAAAAAGCAGGACAGCTTGAGGCGAATATCGTTCTCGTACGCGGTGCGGGTATTCTCCCTGTTATTCCCCCATTAACAGCGATGTTTGGAATTTCTGCGGCTTGTGTGGCTGGTGGGGCACTCTACAAAGGTGTTGCCCGTAGCGTGGGCATGGAAATACTCACCGTGCCAGGGGCAACAGCTAGCTACGATACAGATGTTGAAGCTAAAGCCCGTGCTACCGCCAAAGCCCTTGAAATCCATGATTTCGTTTTTCTTCACTTCAAACCGACCGATAGTGCTGCTCATGATAAAAATCCCAAGAAGAAAATGGAGATGGTTGAAAAATTCGACCACATGGTGGCGACCCTTCTCCCACTCATCGATATGGATCATACCCATATTGCCATCACCGGTGATCACACCACCTCCAGTACTAACGGTCAGCATACCGGCAATCCCGTTCCCTTACTTCATGTTGGACACGCGGTTCGCAATGATGATGTCAAAGAGTTCAGCGAAAGAGCCTGTGCCAAAGGCGGATTAGGACACCTCCTCGGTATGGCTGTAATGCCCCTCCTCATGAGCTATCTTGATCGGTCTCCCATGTTTGGAGCCTAAATCTATTCAAACGTTTTTCTATCAGCGTAAGCCTTTAAGCTAACGGATGAAATTTCCGCATCTTTTTGGTAAGCTTCATATT
>JBHLNC010000037.1:0-10359 GCA_048937435.1 Promethearchaeota archaeon
GGATAACTCAACAGAAGCAGGAGAAAATTCCTTTACCTATAGCATGGAGCACTCTACGACTCTTACTCCCCGCGAACCGCTCATTGAATCTTTCTTAGAAGATCAACCCCTTTTCCCAAAGGTACGCTATGAAGACTCCGATAGTCATGCCTGGCTTGAACCACCCGCAACCATTGAAGGCAACTGGACTACTGGAACAATCACCTTCAACTATGTCTCGGGAACCGGGTACTGGGAGGCAGAAATCAACGCCCAAGATCCCGGAACTGTTGGACAATATTGGATCAGAGTAAATGCCAGCAAGAGTTCCTACGATGATGCATCCTGCATCATTATCATTGACCTGGTGTCTGAGACCAAAGTTGAAACTCCCCAATCCGGAGGAGTTGAAGTTCCCTGGCGTGGAAACACTACCATTAACATCCGGTACTCCCAGATTGTTGGCGATGTTGGCATCACTGGGGCCGAAGTCACCGTAAATTGGACTGCAGGTTTCTACGAAGTTACTGAAGGAGCTGATGGTTGGTACAACGTTGAAATCAATAGTACTGGTCCCGGCTCCATTGGTTCGTATTTGTTGAATATCACTCTATACAAAGAGCGTTACCAACGACAACAAGTCCGAATCGCCCTCTTCGTAACACCAATGACCTTAGTTGTTACTTCCACCGTGAGTGAACCAGTCAATGTAGTGTACGGTGAACAATTCTGGGTCGAAGTCTACGTTGAAAACTTCTTAGGAGAACCATTCAACACAGCCAATGTCACCTTTTCATGGACTGGTGGTTCAACCTATAACGATACGGGAATAAACGCTCTTTATGGTGCTTGGCTCAACTCGTCCCTAGGTAACATCGGAATTCATTATCTTACGGCATATGTCACTGGACCCAACGCAGTGCCTGAAATTCATTACGTTTTGATAAATGTTGAGCAAATCGGGAGTATACTTGATACGGTTCCTCCTGGTAATTACTATCTTACCTACATTGTAGGTGAATCCTTCCCACTTCCAGTCAACTATACAACCCAATATGGTGATGGTGTTGAATTAGCCTTTGTCACCTATACCGTAGGTCATCTTAATGGAACCTACAACGAAGTTGGAGGAGGTATCTACAACGTTACAATTGATACTACAGGACTAGTCGCTGGTTCCTATACGATTTACGTGACCGCGTCTTCACCCAACGTTGACTCCCAATCACGAGCGGTCAGTCTCATTCTCACCCTTAGCCCAGCTGCGTTAGAGCCTGAATCCAGTGTGCTCAACGTCTACTGGGGTGACGACTTCAAGGTTAATGTGTTTTACCGTAACCTTGTCAACGATTCCGGAATCCCCAATGCTGACATCTACTATCTCTGGGGTAATCTCACAGGAACCCTCTCACCAAATATTACCATGGGCATCGGCTGGTACTATATCGATCTACCAAGTGACATTTTTGCTGCAGGCGCAATCTATGATGTCACCCTCACCTGTCAAAAACCCAGCTTCCAATTCTCCCTTGCCACTGTAACCATCAACATTCTCTCCGTACCTGCTGACTTGACCTTAGTCCGTGTAAAAACCATTTACCAATTAAATGGCCAAAACATTACCACAGAATTAGAATTAGCCAATTGGCAAGTGCCACGTGGAGAGATTCTCTGGCTTTACTTTAACTATACAGATTGGGATGGGAGCCAAATTATTGGTGCTACCGGTAATTATGATTGGGGCTTTGGGCTTGGCACCATCGTATTCGAAAATGGCTATTACATCGCTAAAATTGACATGACCAACGCCCTTCCTGGATCATACTATTTGAGCGCTTCACTAACTCGTCAAAACTATGAGCGCGGTCAAATTACACAAATGGGTCTGACAGTCATCGCTGTCCCAACCGCAATCACTGGTATGGAAGAGACCATACACAGAAACACTGGAGAATTAATCTGGATCACAGTTACGCTTGAAGATACTTACCATAATCTCATGTTAAGCGATGCTTCGCTTTACATTAGCATCCCCACACTGAACATTGAAGATCAAAATATGACCAACAATGGTGATGGAACCTATTCCTTCGGACCGATTAGCTTCCCTCTTCAGGGTCAGTATGAAATTGCTATCCGATCCGTCACTCCTGCTATTTACGCTGAAGCCCAATTGTCCATCACTGTAAGTGTAACTCTTGATCCCCTCGTCGTAGAAGGGATCCGGTGGGGTCTCTTCGCCGCGATTATCGGAATCATCTTATTACTGGCTTGGCTAGCTTATACTCGTGTCTTCGCCATTCCATGGCTTGTCCGGAAAATGCGAAAGATGTCCCAAACCCTTGGCAAAGGACGGACTCCTCATCTCTCCAACCGAGATATTAACCGAATTGCTACTAGACCAGATTCCATGTCTGGCATCGCTGAACCTGCCTACGATGCCATTGGCTTACCCGCCGGTGCAACAGTTCTGCCCGCGGCTATAACCATCGAAGAACGGGAAGCTGAAGACGAAATCGTCTGGCAAGAACTCGAAAAACTCGAAGGTCTAGGTCACGATCAGAAACTCGAACTCTTTGAGGAGATGAAGCGCATTCCTGCCAAGGACCGTGTCTGGTTCCTCGAAGACCTTAAAGCCCAAATGGCCGATGGCACTCGCTTTGGCCGGGTACCGGCGGAGCCCACCGCCGTACCTGAAGGGGTTGATCCACTCGTCCATGCCCGACTCGAAGCCCTAGAAGTTTTAGGACCTGCCGAAAAAGAAGCCGTCGTGGAACAATTGCGCGGGCTCTCCAAAGAGGAACAAGAAGAAGTCATCCGTGCCCTCGAGGAAACCGAACGGCAAAGTGGCTAACTGCAATAACATAGGGGCACAACTCGTGTCCCCCTTCACCCCTTTTTGTACGAGACTAGCTAGCAAGTTTGGTACAGTTTAAAGGCAAACACAATCACCCCCCAACCCACCGTAAGGACACTTAATACCCTAGATAATTAATTCACAAAATACCTATAAAACCGAGAAACGAATAAAGAATAATTGCTAATAGATATTAGCTATTGTGATTTCCCGGGATTTACGCGAGGTGTGGTACGTGAGCAAAGCAAAGGGAGCCCCATTATTAGTTATAGCACTATTTTTTGCACTCGCCCTTAGTGCGATTATTCCTAACCAGATGGTTACTGTTAAGGCGTCCCCAAATAGTCCCTATCAGGGAAGTGGAACACTTCTTGATGTTCATGAATTTGCGCGAAATGAAAGCAGCACATTCACCAATGGAGTAAATGGGACCACTTTCACATATGCTGACAGTTGGTTTCCTTCGGGGTACAGCGGTTATCGACTCCACGCGCAAGTAAGTGATGTGCGACGTGTAGCTGATCCCGTACCTAATGGTGATTTTGAAAACGTCACTGGCTTTTCTGATACATGGAATTTAACCCAAGCTGATGCGCTCATTAATACCACTGCGTTTTCATTAAATCCTGTTCTGGGAGGCAACCCCAATTATTGCATGGATATGGCCCTAGCCTACGGGAGAGTGAATTTCCAAAGGGTTGCATATATTGATAATGACTTCAATTACACATCTGCAATTACTCCTGACTCATTAAGGTTATATTTTGATGTCCAGTTTTCAGGTGATGTTACTCAACAGGATTGGCTAGTTCTAACAGTCTCGATTATAAATGAGGGTCAAGTCAAAGGAAGTTGGTCAGCCAATCTTGCTGACACCCATGAACCAACCTGGGAATCCTATGACTTTGTGACAACTTCTGTCAACGGACCCGTACGTTTACGTATCACATTAGAAAAAACTGACTCTAAGAATCTTGAAGTAGAAGGTCATATCTACTTCGACAACTTCCGCTATGAAATCGGTTCTTATGTAAAACCCAGTGAAGCCGCACTGAAACTTAATGGAACTTCTGTTATCGATACTGTGGGCTCTTCAGGCGAAGTTAATATCTACGCTGATCCAAGTCAAATGGATGAAACTGCTTGGGTTGACTGTTGGAGTACTTCTCAGGTTTTTGAATTCACATCCACTTATGAAACAATCAGTTTTCACTATTCTTACTCAATGTATGTGAAGCAAATTAACACGGAGGCTGCTAACACCTTCTTTACTGCCCCTGTTGATGGTACACCAGATTGGCAAGCGTCATACTTTGTAGCCATTGGTACCCCCAGCGGGCATGTTGGATACAGTTTAGGAATATATTTAGAGCCAGGATGGGCACTTTACGAAGTAAATGATACGTCTGGTCCAATTATTGATTATACCTATAACGAAACTAGTCAGTTTGTGAAATTGGATCAAGCCACCGTGAGTGAAACGTATTCGTTTTTTGCCACGAGTTCCAACTACGTTCTTTCCGTTTATGCTCAAAAAGGTCCCACATCAACAGGACCTTGGACAGACGTCACTTCAAGTGGGTATCTCGTTAAAGACGAGTACATCCGAGTAAAAGCCCAGCTTCGACCTATTGGCCCATCAGTTGACAATTTTGCAAATGTCTCGCTATTTTATCCAAATGAATCAATGTGGCTAAGCGCTATCACACCAATTAATTTTACAATAGATGATAGCACTGATTCACTAACCACCCCTTCTTGGCAGATTCCTACGATTGGAGAAGTAGACATAGGACAGCCCTGGTTAATCACAGTGGCGTTTGACAATCAAACACAATGTGGAATGAGAAAATCCACTTTCATTTTAGTCGTTGCGACGCGAGCTACTGAGGAAGCCCCTGCACAACACTCAGATCAAATATGGGGGTCTTCTATCCTAGTAAACGTAACATGGCAAAATAATGAAACTAATTCATACATCAAGGATGCTACTGCACAAATACGGTATGTTGACCGAAACGGGCTAACAAGATTTGATCCAATGTTTTCTAATAACATGGGTGCGTACTCGCTCGAATTCTCTACTGTTCTAATGGCGCCAAATAGAAATGCCGAATTTCATGTAGAATTATTCCGATATGGTTATGTTAACGCAAGCTATGATGAAGGAACGCAAGTAACCTTTACTGTCAATCTCATCAACGATTTAGAACTCATTATGATTCGACCAACACAACTTACTGGGACAAATGAATACACCGGAGAAACAACCAGCTCTCAGGGCTATTGGAGCCAAATTAAATTATACGATCCCTATCGAAGCGCATATGTCTTAAATGAGTCATCATTTTGGCCTGCTGTGCACGTGGATTATGAATATTACGAAGATACTGGCTCTGGATTTGGTAGTCCTATCGCATCAGATCATTTCAGCCACAATGCATCCGATAGAACATTCAACAAAATTGATTCAAGTTACCCTATAGCGGTCGACGCTGTCAAATATGAGGTATCCGTGAGAATCGACGCGTCATGGGATTTTGTAGAGATAGATTTCACAATCATTATTGTCATTGTGGATTATGCGACCAACCTTGATGCCGTTCAGACCGTGATTTCCTATCCACCAGAAGGCTTTGGTTCAGGCTGGACAGAATTCAATCCAGTGTCTGATAATTATGAAGTACATCTCTATTGGAATGAAATATTCAATATCACGGTCTATTATGAAAATTCTTCAACCCTACTCGGAATCACTGGGGCAACTGTAAATCTGCTCGTCGGAGAGACAAACCTCTTTCCACTTGCTCCCGCGGCAGCTGGGTATTATACTTACAATTTGAGTACTGCAACTTTGGACCTTGGATTAAACCTGCTTCAAGTAAATGCTACTTATCCTGATCATGCAAAACAGACAATTCTGATTGGAGTCTTCGTTGAATCGCGTGCTACACTTTTATCAAGGAATCATACTGGATCAACATTCATCGCGCCTTGGGGTACAGATTTCGTTCTCACTTTTACATTCAGTGATTATGTAACAGGTTCTCCGTTTGGAATCACTGATGCAACTCCTGACGTTGTTTTTGGTGGATTACAAGGGAATTATTCAAAGGAGAATAATCTCGATGGAACCTATACCATCACATTCAACGGTGGAGACCTCGAAGCAACATATTATATCACCATTACTTTCACACGGACCAATTATACATCGCAAAGTCAATACTACGAGTTTACAATCCGCGAGGTTTGGACTCAAAGTTTTGGGTTTGCCACTCCTTCCTCAGTACCTTGGGGGGATTTAGTTAATATTACTCTCAATTATGATGACTTAGACAACCTTGTAGGGATTTCAGGTGCAACCATTCTCCTTTCTTGGCAAGATAATCAAACCGATGACTATTGGATAGTAGACAATCTAGATGGCTCATACTCAATCACTCTAAACACAACGAAGGTAGCTGCAGGAACAGTCAATTTTATTCTCGAATTTACAATCACCAAAGATCACTACCTGACAGCTCACGCCTCGGTAGCTTTTCAAGTCCGTGACAGACAAACCATTCTCTATATCGCTGACTATGAACCAGGAACCTCTATTCCCTGGGGAGATTCACTCACCCTCTTTCTCCAATTCGTCGATACTGATCATACACCTAATGAACAAATTACTGATGCAGTTATAACATGTGATTGGGATGCGTTTTACTGGAGTATCACTCCTTTCAATTCCTCTCACAATGCATATCTATTGATAATTCAAACGAGTAGCCGTTTAGAGGGTAGCTATGAAATTAACATTTTTGCCAGCCGGACGCATTTCCGGGATGGCAGCAATCGGCATAGCTTTATTATCCGAACAATTAGAACGGGAATTACAGCAGATCCTCAGTACGTCCCTAGCCACCTGTTTGGAACTAATCTAAATATCACTATTCACTATTTTGATCTAGACCATGGGAGTATCGGACTAAACTCCTCAGAAATCACCTCAGATTGGGCTGCTTCTTACTACACAATCTATGAGCTGGGAAATGGTTGGTATATTATTGAACTAAACACTACTGGACGTGGAAAAGGCACGCATGATTTGACGATTACAGCTAGTCTCCTTCCGCATTATGAAACCCAGGAACTTCCTGTAACAATTATTATCACTGCTATGCCAATCTCTGTAAAAGTATTGGAACCGCCTTCGGGACAGCTCTCTGTTACTTACAATACACTCATTACAATAACTGTAAGCGTTACAGATTTACAGATGATGCCAATCGATGATGCCAATGTAACCTATCAATGGGCTGGTCGAGATCCTATTCAAATGATTTCACTTGGAAATGGCATTTACAATATTTCCTTCTATGCCAATGCAGATGTTCTATACAATCATCCCATCACAATTATAGCAGCAAATGATACCAAATATAATCCAGGGTTTGGTACGGTTCTAGTATACATCATTCCGATTGAAACGGCCCTTGCTTTAGTTACTGAATCAGTCGACACAATTATTGGCGAAGCATTTGAAATTTCAGTGAACTTTACATCAATAGATGGACTACCAATCGATGGTGCTCTTGTATCCTATGCTTGGTTAGAACAGTCTACAGGCTCCTTACTTAATGTTGATCCAGGAATCTATAATGGAACCCTCGATGTATCAGGTTTAGCGGCTGGTGATTACACCATCTATATTACTGCATCTAAAGAAACAATGCGAGAACAGCAGATTACTATTAGGGTTACCATTAATCGAATTCCAACGCAGATAATCGGGTTACCAAGTACAATCTCCGTTCAGGCTGGCAACATATTCAATATCTATGTTACACTTATGGACACATATCATAATACCTACATCACTGATGCGAATCTCAACATCACAATTGCTGGACTGAGGATTTATTCTGTTCTTTTAGAAAACCATCATAATGGAACCTATTCGATGGTCAATATTCCTGCTCCTCTCTTAGCGGGTGACCACCAAATCCTAATAGAAATCTCTGGTTCCTCTATTTATCAAGATACCAGCGCTCAATCGACACTAATTGTCAATCCAGATCCAACTTTGTCTAATATTGTTAATCTGGTTGCCCTTTCTTCTGTGATTATCATAATTCTTCTGGTTATTTGGTTAGCATATGCAAGAATATTCTCCGTTCCCTGGATGGTTCGGAAAATGCGGAAAATGTCCAAAACCATTGGTAAGGGTGATATTCCTACACTATCCAAAGGCGAGGTTGGCCGGATAGCGGATCGTTCGGACCAGCTGTCAGAAATCATCAATCCATATTACGGTGTCATTGGTCTCCCTGCTAGAGCGAATGTGCTCCCTGCTGAGATTGATTGGAAGGAAAGAGATGCTGAAGATGAAGCAATCTGGAGTGAAATCAAGGCATTACCAATTTTGGAATACGAACAAAGATTAGAGCTCTTCCAGCAGATGAAGCAAATACCCCCCTCTGAACGAGTTTGGTTCTTAGAAGATCTTAAGAAACAAATGGCTGATGGAACTCGCTTTGCTCGGAAGGTCAAAGAACCTGAAATCTCAGAAGAACTTGAGCAGGAACTCCAGACTCGTTTAGCTACATTTCCTGCGCTGAGTAAGACCGAAAAAGATCGTATTGCAGCACAATTGCGTAAACTTCCTAAAGAAGAATGGGCTGAGATTTTTCTAACGCTCGCTGCTTCTCAGAAACAACCTAAACCACAGGTCGAAGTTCTTGCTCCCGACGAATTACCTAGCCTCTCTGAAGAAGAAAAGCAGCGCGTTCTTGAAGAAATTAAGGATCTGACTGAAGAAGAACGACAAAAAGTTCTCCGAACCCTTCGTGAAAAGCGATCCGAGGATGCCCCTAAGGGAACGGTTGTGAAAGGAAAGAAGAAATTCATCGTAGACGAATCTGAAGACACTGGCTAACTCGTTTGATTCTTTATTACCAACTAGGGTTTGCGGTTCAAACGTATAACCGATAATTCTAATAGGTTGGTTGCCCTGCCTATGTTCCGCAAGTTCAGACCCTTTTAGGTGGCAAAAATGGATAATTCTGACGCAAGCGAGATGATGCTGAACCTCATCAAAGAGCGTCACGCTATTCGCGATTATATAACGGCTCAACCTGTCAGTGACGACCTTCTCTACAAAATCATTGAAGCCGGGGGATATGCACCCAGTGCTGAAAACCAGCAACCTTGGCGCATCATTATCGTTCGAGATCGAGCTAAACAAAGGCGTATTGGAGAGATTGCTGTAGACAGAACTAAAGAATTGTTTGGGCGCATTACCCCTCGTCAAGAACTCGAACGTCGCCTTGAATATGTAGCAGCTCTTCCCAGCCGGGAAAGGACTATCGATTGGCTCATTACTGGCCGGCGCTTTGAATATATTAAAGGAGAACCTGAAACGGATGGAGCACCTCTTCTCATTGCCTTAGTCGTCGAAGCAACGCATGTTGGGAACTCGCAACCCACACTCCGGGGAACTGGTGGTGTTTATGGGTGGAGCAG
Organism: Promethearchaeota archaeon; assembly: GCA_048937435.1. Lineage (GTDB taxonomy): Archaea > Asgardarchaeota > Hermodarchaeia > Hermodarchaeales > Hermodarchaeaceae > Hermodarchaeum. Next base: position 9,347 of record JBHLNC010000037.1, read on the forward strand.
TCTCCGTCACTCTATCATTGCTGGAAGCATGTTGATGCAGAACTGCTGGCTGGCTGCAACGGCTCTTGGACTTGGTGCATGTGTTTCCAGTGTCCAGTTAGACCACTTCGATGATGTGCGAGAAATCTCTGAACTGTTAGGTATTCCTCATCCCCACTGGGTTCCTATTATGTTCTTGGCAATTGGATATCCCAAATATCCTCGCGAACGGGGACCTCCTCGTCAACTGCCAGAAGAAATCACATACGTTGATTCTTGGGGTCAAAATTGGCAACCCAAGAAAAAAGCTGCCAAGTGAATTGGAGTGGAGTGAAAAATGGACCAATTCAAAACTCTTCAAGAATTCATTATTGCCTGGATGGACGAGTTATGGTGGAGTATGCGTGATCGCGTCGGAGCCTTATCCATAATTGAAAGTCTTCAGAACTCTTGGCATGTTGCAGGGCGCAAAGTAGGGGAACTCGCCAAAGCTGAACGGATGAATATCCTGAAAACAGTTGAAACGGCTAATGCTATGTTTGGGCGTTCTGTCAAAACAAGCAAGGACACGGTCATCGTCACTACTTGCCCAATTTGGGACCGGATCCTGAAAGGAAACCTCGAATATGGGCTTCGATGTGAAGAATTCATCTGTACACCCTACCTAACTGGAATCAAAGATGCTCTCGGAGGAAAGGAAGCACTGGTGGAAACAAATCTACGCCTTAACCATGTCGCTCGAGCCCGGTTAGAATACAAGCTTTCTAAACTGAAAGCTGCAAGTGGTTCAGATTCGAAAACTAAAACACAAATTGCTGAACTCGAAAAACAACTTGCCAACTTACCAAAAGAACCCGCATGCATCTTCCAAGTCAAATAACGGTTCTCTAAAAGGGAGATTCTTCTTCCCTCCCTAATAGAACCCGATCTGCGACCCTGCTGCAAATTGCGAATCTTTCTTAAGTGAAACACACCAAAAGCTGTGCATTAACTACTGGTGTTCTCTACCACTCGGTGTCACGAATGGCTTCTAA